>NZ_PIZH01000292.1 GCF_002835825.1 Methanoregula sp.
GCTTGTAGCAGCGGGACTCCGGACTGCCGGCAATGGTGCGCCTCCTGCGGGGACGCCCGCGCCGGGGGCATTCGTTCATTCCGGGGACCTCTTCTGCTGCCATCAGGTGCTCCTGATCAATAGTGTATGACGAATACTATACCAAGTTTACCCGGGACCGGATCACGGCCGGTTGTCGGCAGACCGTAACGATCGCGGTGCAGGCCGGGCCTGGACCAGATATTTCTTGATGATCCGGTAGGGTGGGGCCGTATCGCGGAACTTCTCCATCCGGGTCACGCGGTACCGGCACGCAGGGAACGGTCCGTGGTGGATCCGCTGCAGGAACCCCGAGATGGCGGGGCCTGTCGTCTCATCCATCCGGAAGAATGTCCGCAGATCCCGGACCGTGACCCAGCACTCTGCCGTTCCGGATGCTTCCATGTACTGCTCCAGCAGTTCGGGCACTTCCGGATGGCGGTGCATGACCGTAAAACTCCTAAAAAATGGGTGAGAAGATCTCACTGGCACCGGGGCCCGTGGCCGCAGCGGTGCGGGTTGCCGGCATGGACGGGCCCGCAACAGCAGGAGTCCCCGAACTTCTTGTCGGACGTGCATTCTTCCCGGTGGCTCCTGCTGCCCGGGCCGTGCCGGTGCTGTTCTCCACATGCACAGGTATGCAGGGGGAGATTGTCATCGTTGTTCTTATCAGAGGTAGTGTGTGTGGTCTCTTCTGGCATGTGTTCACCAACCGTACGCTGGCCGTACGATATTTACTCATATGCGCATAAATGGTTAAAACTTTGTCATCATGACAGGAATCCCCCTCCATGAGCCGGAGATCTGCAGGTATCGGGAGAACGGAGAGAGGGTCGGATACGGGGAGACCAGGATACCGGACAGCTCCTGCCCCCTCACTCCTTCCCAGCTACCCGCCATGCACCCTTCGGCACAGTGATCTCGAACCGCACACCCTTGCCCGGCTCACCGTTCTCCACAATAGAGATACCAGTGATCGCAAGGATCTCCCGGGAGAGAAAGAGCCCAAGACCGGTGTGCTTCCCGAACCCTTTCCGGAAGAGTTTTTGCTTGTCATCAAGCGTGATCCCAACGCCGTTGTCCTGGTACACGATGGCCAGACTGCCATCGGTTTCTTGTAAAGAGAAGGACATCGCCGTCACCCGTTCCCCGTGCCGGAGCGAGTTCTCCATGAGGTTGAAGAAGACCTTGACGATCAGGGGGTCGGCGAAGATATCGATGCAGTTGACCGCCACCTGCACATCGACGCCGGGCGGGTTGAGCTGGGTGAGTGCCTCGTTCACGACTGCCCCGGCGTCCTGCCACCGGGGCTCGTTGACCCCGATATCCTCGTAGTACTTCGTGAATTCGATCTGCCGTTGTATGGCCTCTGCCGCCTGTTCCTCCTTTTCAATGAACGCCTCATGACTTGTGCCTTTGAGGTCTTCTTTCGAGAGTTCCAGGTATGCCCGGAGTCCCATGATCTGGTTTAAGATATCGTGGCGGGTGATGGAGGAGAGCATGTTCAGTTTTTTGAGAGCGCTTTTTAAGGCCTCCTCCGCTTTCTTGCGTTTCGAGATGTCCCGGACAATCCCCTCGGTCCCGGCATAATCCCCCTCTCCATCTGTCCGCAACCGGACCGTGAGGGATACCCAGAACACCGTGCCGTCGGATTTCTTAAATTCGGCCTCCCAGTCCTGCACAGCACCGTTCCGCATCTTCAATACATCGAGGAGCTCTTCCCGTTTCTTTGGGTCTTTCCACAGGGACGAAATTGGCAATCCGATCAGGTCTTTGACCGATGCATACCCGAATACGTTCAGTGCCGACGGGCTTGCCATGACGATGGTATTCTCCCTGCTGACCCGGAAGAAGACGTCCTGGATATTTTCGATCACGGTGCGGTACCGTTCCTCGCTCTTACGGAGCGCGGCTTCCATCGTTTTCCGCTCCGTGATATCATGGAGGATGTGGACACTCCCGGCAAGCGCTCCGTCAGGATCGCGGATGGGCGAGACGGTCAGGAAGAAATCACCACGGAGGTTCTCTTCATGGATATCGACTGAATGGCTCAGGCCGTCTTTGAGAAGGAGCCGGTGGGGGCAGGACCCGGGGGGAATGGCGGTATGGTGGACGACATCAAAGCACCGGAGCCCGACCGCCTCTGCCGGTGTGACGCCCAGGCGATCGGCCATTGCCCTGTTCACGCGGGTAATCCGGAACCCGCTGTCGATGATTGCAACCATGTCCGGGACGGCATCGAACGTAAGTTCCCATTGCTCCTTCTGGTGCAGGATCGCCTTTTCCAGTCGCCTCCGTTCGGTAATATCATGGGCAATCTCCGAGATCCCGACGATCTCCCCGCGATTATTCGGTATCGGGGATAAGGAAAGGGAGATCTGGATGTGCGTGCCGTCTTTTGTAATCCGTTCGGTCTCGAAACGCTCGACAATCTCACCCTGCCGGATCCGTTCCAGGAGCCGGAGCTTCTCCTCCTGCCGGTCCGGGGGGATGATCCGGGAGCGCGGGTGCCCTGTCATCTCCTGCGCTGTGTACCCGTCGAGTGTTACAGCGCCGCTGTTCCAGTCCGTGACAATCCCCCGAACCGTTTCCCCGATGATGGCATCGCCGGACGATTGCACCTCCTAAACCAGCCGCCGGCCCATCTGGGTGTCCCGCTGCATCCCGCCTCTGCCGTTGGGGAACACCAAGCGAACGATGACAACAACACCG
>NZ_PIZH01000293.1 GCF_002835825.1 Methanoregula sp.
ATCCAGAACAAACACCTGAGAACACGGGATCTCATCACAAGCTTCTGGTTTCCGGAAGGGGGAGGTGACAAGCAAAGATCCGATATCATAACCTAGGAATATAAAAATACCGCTATTGACTGGTTTGTCCCTGTCCTGAGAGAAGTATCTGCAGGAAAAGGGAGAGCCGGTCTTTTAATACGGGATAATTCAGGAGAGAAGATACCGAAGATGCAAAGGGTTAACACTTTTGGGCAGTCATGAACCGGACAACGTCCCCAGATAATGGTTGCTCTACTCGTTTTTTTGCATAACACGATAAGACCAGAGACTTTCCGGTCAGTAATGCCCTGAGAGACATGGAAACAAAACGATTCTCCGGTTACGAAGTTTTCCGGTACCACTTTTGTGCGGAAGTGAAAAATGGGTGACAAGGAATTATCAGGTGGAGAACTGATATTTCCTAAGACTATCATCGCCGGTTGCGGCAATCCGCTCTTTGCGGATGATGGGTTTGGCCCTGCTGTTGTTCGTGAGCTTCAGCAGCTGGTTCTTCCAAAAACCGTTGTAGTACTGGATGCCGGTACCAGTGCCAACTACTTTCTCTTTCCGCTGCTTGATACGGAGGTGACCGAAGCGATCATCCTGATAGATTCCATCGACTTCAGGGCCCGGCCCGGCTCCATTGCCCGGTTCGGGCCGGAACCATTCCCGTTTGGCAGGCTCCGTGACGCCCACCCGGGAGGTATCGCCGAATGGATCCACCATCTCAGCAACCGGTACTCTGTCACCCTTGTCGGATGCCAGCCTTGTCGTGTCACCTATCCGTACCTGGAGATTGGCCTGTCCGAGGAAGTGAAAAATGCTGTGCCGGAAGCAGTGAAGATCGTCCTGGAGTTGCTGCAAAACAAGAAATCGTGGAAAAAGGCATCCTAAGAGGAAATGCTGCAGGCAGGATGCAGAAACGGACCCCAAAGGCGATAATCGGAATTGGATCCATATTTTTACTAAGTGTTACGAAATTAAATAAATCTCACAACATTAATGAGAGTTAAGGGACAACTTTATCGACTATGCAAGGTGATGACGATCTCTCCCGCATTGGTGTTTCTCTCCCGGAACATCTGCTGGGTGAATTTGATGAGATCCTGAAATGCCGGGGTTATACTTCCCGATCAGAGGGGATTCGCGACGCAATCAGGATCTATAATACCAATGACCAGTGGAGAACTGATACTGCTGATGAGCGTAAAGGAGTTCTTACCGTCATTTATGACTTCAGGAACCAGCATCTCCTCTTTTCCGTTCACGATATTCTGCTGAACCGGCAGGATCTGATACGGAGCTCGCTCCGCAGGTATATCAGTAAAAACCGCTGTCTTGAAATCCTCCTGGTACAGGGTGGTGGCACGCAGATAAAGGAACTCCTCGATCATTTGATGGCACTCAAAGCCCTCGAGATGGTAAAATTAACGGTAATCCCTCTGGAATTACCCGTAGATAGGCAGGATCCTGCCCGTTACCGTCGGGGAAATGTTGCCGGCTTATATGACCCTGTGCATTCTGATACCACGAACCCAGAATCAACATATTCTCCGGTTGCATCGGAGAGCGATCACCAGAGAATGTGACCGGTGAGTCAGGGACCGGACCCTCCCGGGGAAGCGATTAACCGGCACAACCGTCATTTCCCTCCCCCTCCAGGAGGATCCCCCTATTCCTCTGGACCTGAAGAAATACCGGAAGGGATGTCTGTCGCATGGAATATCCAATCATCTTAAAAGGTGAACTACTGGTGTTGTTGTTCTCCCTGATACTAATACCTCGTTTTTCCCTATTCCTCGGTTTTACCGTAGTGCAATCAGCCGCGCCGAATTGGCAATTACCGGAATTGACGATAATTCATGCAACAATGCACCGGTTACCGGAGTGAGGATTCCCGCGACCGTGAGGACCACCGCGATGAGGAGGACACCGACTGCAAAGATAAGGTTCTGCCGGATTGTCCGAAGAGCCTTTTGCGATACATGGATCAGGTGTGGCAGCCGGGACAGGTCGTCGGAAAGTAATGCAACTCCCGCAGTCTCGATAGCTACATCGGTACCGGTAATCCCCATGGCAACGCCGACATCGGCGGTTGCAAGCGCCGGGCCATCATTCACTCCATCCCCCACGAAGAGTACGTGATGGCCCTGCTTCTGGAAAGACTTTACAACAGTAACCTTCTCGTCAGGAAATACTTCTGCATGGAAATCCGTGATCCCTGCTGCCTTTGCGATCCGCTCCGTTGCCGATCGGTTGTCTCCCGTTACGATTACCGATCTGATACCGGATTGCTGGAGTTTTCGTATGGTTTCCTCTGCGTTCTCCCGGATCGTGTCTTCGAAAACCAGGAGACCGGCCAGGCTCCTGTCGATCATTACCGGAATCGCACTTGAACCGTCCCGTGAATTTCCAGCAATTTTTTCCAGATCATTTGCTGAGAGATGACATCCGCATTTTTCAAAAAATTCCGGCCTGCCGACAAGGATCTCACGTCCTCCCGCCCGCGCTTTTACTCCAAGGCCCGGAACAACTTCGCAGGACTCCGGATCCGGAACAGCGAGATTCCGGAGCACTGCCTCCCGCACAATTGCTTTTCCGACAGGATGTTCGCTGAATTTTTCCGCCGATGCACTACCAGAAACCAGATCGTTTTCCGTGATGTCTCCATAGGGAACAGCCCGCACCAGCTTCATCTC
>NZ_PIZH01000294.1 GCF_002835825.1 Methanoregula sp.
TTCCCTGCTCCTGGAGCCGCGCAAGCATCTCCTGCTGGAAGGTCGTGTTCGTCATATCGAATCCCTGCCTGCCTTTTTCCACCGGGGGGTTTCCTGACACGACAGGGCGGTGCTCCTTCATCCATTCCCTCACTTCATCCATATTGCCGGACTCGAACGCTGCCTGGAGACCGGTCACGTCAATTCCCTGCTCCTGGAGCCGCGCAAGCATCTCCTGCTGGAAGGTCGTGTTCGTCATGTCGAATCCCCGGTCCCCCATGCCTTTGAAGGCAGGGCTGGTCCGGGAAGCCTGCGTCTGATCCACTGCACTTACAATACCAGTGCAGATCACGGCAATGCAGAACAGCGCCAGAATGCTGTAATAGCTTCTTGGAATCTTCATCGTTTCACTCTCCCTGGTTCTGGGTGTATCTTCCGGGATGCATGTCCGGAACGGATCATGCAATCCATGTAAAGTATGTATTACATTTTGTCATATAAACATTCTGTTTTTTACGGTAACTTTAACATTCTCGCGGGTTCCGCAAGGGAAATCCTTGGATCGGCATCCGGGCCCGGGCAGAAGAGCATGCGCCGGAATATACCTCCCGGTAAGGTACCCGGACTGAGGAACTGATTACGGGCCGGTAAACCGGAACTTGTCCACAGGGACCCTTATCTCGAACCGTGCGCCCGTACCGGGTTCACCGGTCTCCTGGATCGTTATCCCGGTAAGGGAGAGGATTTCCCTGGTGAGAAAGAGGCCAAGGCCGGTGTTCCTCCCGTACCCTTTCGAAAACACTTTCTGCTTATCCTCTGCCGATATACCCTCGCCATTGTCCCTGACCACCAGGATCCGTGCACCATCCTTTGTCGTGGAAGAGACATGGATCTCGGTCATCCGGTTCCCACCGTAGCGCAGCGCATTATCGAATAAATTGTAGAAGACTTTCCCGAGCAGGGGATCGGCAAGGACTTCGATCTGCATCGGGTCCGTCCGGACCCGGACATTCCCGAACGGGAGTCCCTCCATGGCCTTCCGGACACATGATGACACGTCCTGCCAGACCGGGGGGCCGCCGCCCAGGTTCTCGTAGTCCCTGGTGAACGCGATCTGGTTCTCGATCGCCTTTGCAACCAGCTGCATCCGTGACACATAGCGTGTCATATCCACGGGATTGTCCACCGAATCCCTGCTCAGCTCAAGATAACCGGAGAGCCCGGTGAGCTGGTTCCGGATATCATGCCGGGTGATGCTGGTGAGGAGCCGTATCTTCCGGTTTGCATCAGCGAGCGCCAGTTCGGCTTCCTTGCGCTCCGTGATGTCCCGGAGAACAAAGAGACTCCCGTCAGATGCCGCCCCTTCCTCGGCGAGGGGCAATGCCATGATATCGAAATGCCGGAGCTGCCCCATGCCCGCGATCTGGTATTCCGCCCGTACCCCGTCCGGGGGCAACACCGGGCCTGTCAGAGGTTCCGGAAGACCGGGAAGGAGCGCCCCGATATCCCGGCCAATAGCGTCCCGGAGGCGAATTTTCAGGACCTTTTCAGCAGCCGGGTTGAGGTCGATGACCCGGGCGGGGCCGGTGGTGATGATGATTGCATCCCGCATCGTTGCGATGATCCGGGCATAGGCAACAGGCACCCTTGTGAAAAGGTAGCGGAAGAGCCCGGCGATGAGGAGGAGGGTTGTGACCATGAACGCGAGCGGCGTTAAGTCGAGGTACGGGCTCGGCGGTATTTGGAGCACATACATCAGGTTTGCGATGAACGGGGCAAGCGAGGCAAACAGGAGAAAGATGAGCGGGCGGTGGTGGCAGCGCCCGGTCTCGGACATATGCGACAGGATCAGGAGGACCGCGAGAAACGACAACCCATAGCTGTACACAACGGCGAGCCAGAAGAGCGGGCCATGGTGGTAGATCCAGAGATTCAGCCCTTCGAAGGTCACCACGGAAAACCCCGTGTAGTACAGGGAATGGAGGGGATTGGTGATTACCGAGAGACAGAGCAGGACGGGGACGATAAAGAAGAGCGGCACGGTCCGGATCGTGAGATACCGGTCGCGGCCGGTGTAGAACAGGACGATGAAGAGGAACCCGACGGGGATACAATGGATACAGGGGACCTCGATACTGGTGAATAAGAGTGCAGTCTGGAGGTCCGGGCTGGTAATCTCCATGATGTAGGCATAGAACCAGATCGTGAGGCAGCCCATGACGAGCGTGAACGGGAGCGAAAGCCGGATATTCCGGTTCCGCCACCCCAGTACCGTGAAATAGAGGGCGATGGTTCCGGAGATAAAGTACAGCAGGAGGATGAAGGCTGATGCGGAGGGAACCTGGAGTGTCATACCTCACGCTCCGGCGGGTGCTGTTCCATAGGTGATCAGCGGGTCCTTTGCATCCCGGGCAGGAAGGATCCGCACCATTCGCAGTATCATCGCAGTATCAGCCCCCGTATTTTATTCTTTTTTTATGATATCCCTTACTATTTAATTCCGGAAATCCCGGGCAGGTGCAGGGAGGACCGTCCGGTGCCGGCCCTTTCCTCCGGGATCACCAGCATGCAGGCAACGCGCATCATCACGCCCGGAAAAATGCATGCATCCCCTGCCCGACCCCCCCTTACTTCCAGTGGAGGGAAATACCATAATAATTACGTAATATATTCCACAGAACATAACGGAGTATTCAGACTGTCACAAAAGGGGTAGAGGGAAGGGGAGGAATTGT
>NZ_PIZH01000295.1 GCF_002835825.1 Methanoregula sp.
TTAAACGAACGCCTACAGGGTTTGCCGCTGCACCAGCTTCCGCCCGAGATCGGGGACAATCCGTTCCATGTCTTTTGGGTCAAGGTAATCTGACCCTGAAGCACCGGCATCGCCTGTCACGTCGTCCGTGAACATGGTGCCTGCAAGATCATTTGCACCCGACAGGAGGGCGATCTGGGTCATCTTCAGCCCCACCTTGCCCCACGCTACCTGGACATTGGTGAAATTGTCGAGAAAGAGCCGGCAGACCGCTATCATCAGCAGATCTTCCCTCCCCGTCGGGCCGGCGCGGGCACAGCCTTGTTGCCAGAGCGGGGTGTTGGTGTGGACAAAGGGGAGGGTGACCAGCTCGGTGAACCCGTGTGTCTCGTCCTGGACCTCCCGCAGGAGCCGGAGGTGCTCGGCCTGGTCCCGCGGGGTTTCATACGAGCCGTACATGATGGTTGCCGTTGATCGCATGCCGGCCCGGTGCGCCTCCTTAATGATCCGTACCCAGTCTGCCGTGGGGACTTTCCGGGGGCAGATAACCTCACGGACAGAGTCAACGAGAATCTCGGCTGCGGTTCCCTGGATGGTCCCAAGGCCTCCCGCTTTCAGCCGCTCAATGACTTCGGGGGTCGGGATCTTCCCCCTTTTTGCTGCATGGGCAACTTCGTCGGGACTGAATGCATGGATGTGGACCCCGGGAAAGGCTTCATGCACCCAGTCCATCATCTCGCAGTAGGTGTCGAGGGTGAACCCCGGATGGACACCAGAGAGAAAACAGATCTCCGTGACCCCGCGTTCCTTTGCAAGTCGTGCCTGTTCCTGGATCGCGGCCTTGTCATGGCAGTACGCCCCCTCATCGGTTGCCTTGCGGCCAAAGCCGCAGAACCCGCAGAGGTTCTTGCAAATGTTTGTGACATGCAGGTTCTGGTTCCGTACATAGGTGACGGTATCCCCGACCCGGTGCTCCCGCATCTCGTCGGCGGCTGAGGTAATCCGCCATACATCGCGGCCGGTTGCTTTCAGGAGCTGCTCTGCCTCCTGCTCCGTGAGCCTGTGGCCTTCCATAACATCGGATAAGAGGACACGGATTTCTGTCATGGCACCACCTCACTTCCTCTTTCCCGGCCGCTTCTTCTGTCCGCTGCCCTTCTCGTTCTTCTCCTCGCGGGAGCGGAGCCAGAGCTCGTGGAGGGCCATTATGATGACAACAACGATCACCACTTCCCAGATGTGGAGCGGGAGGTAGCCGACAAGGGGAACCGTGAAGAGTGCCTTGCCAACGATCCATTCGTCCTTTACGGGCTCGGGAGTGCCGATCGCCTCGTACCGGGAGAACTGGTCCGGGTACGGGTTGTGGTCGCCCCACGTGATATAGCCGTCGTGGTCAGCGGTGTAATTCTTGACGAGCTGGTTGCCCCGGATTTCTGTTATCGGGATGCCTGCTCTCGCGTACGCCACGGCCCGGTGGATGATGGGGTGGACTACGGTATTGCCATTGGGCCGGAAGATGAGCACATCACCATAACTGTTGAACTTCGGGATGTCTGCCGCCTTCCCCTCCTCCCAGCTCATCATCTCCCCGTACCGGTCCTTCTGGACAACGACGACAAGATCCCCGACGTTCATGTTCGGGACCATGCTCCCCGATTCGATGGTCACGACAGCCGGCCACGTGCCGCAGATAAGGAAGAGGGCGAGCGCAATGCCGCCGACAACGCAGGCAACCCAGAGAAGGTCGCGGGAAAGCGAGACCGCCCAGTGCTCGCTGGTGCGGAATTGTGCGATGAGCGTTTTGAGGTCGCGGGGGGAGTCTTTGTCAGCCATCGGGATACCTGTTCGGGAGTTTTGTATAGTGTTGAACCGTGGACAGATTAACCATACGGGATTGAAACGCGGGTGGTGCACTCCCGTTCAGTAGGGGAGGATAACCCCGGAGAGATAATAGAGCCCGAAGAGGATCAAAAAGACCCCGCAGGCCGCCATGACGATGTGGTAGGTGCGGTCGGAGAGGAGGCTTTTCCCTTTTGCAACACTGGTGGAGACGAAGGTGTACCAGATCGTATCGGCTCCCCAGTGGCCAATCATGAAGGCGACTGCAAGGATGATCCCCCCCGCAAGCGACTGGAGGAGGAGGGCGCTTCCCACCGAGAGCCACCAGATCCAGAAGTAGGGGTTGGCGGCGCTCGTGACGAGCCCTGCCATGTACGGGCCGGACCCGCCCGTTCCCGGGCCGGTGGAGAGCGTAGCGTTCCGGCTCCCGATGAGCGTCATGGCACCGAAGATGATCAGGGCTGTTCCGCCGACAACGGCGATGACGGTGGTGTAGGGGCTCGCAATGCTGGCAAGGCCGAGGATGACAAGGAAGAAGATCGCAGTCTCGATAATAATATGGCCGAGGGAGACTTTCAGCCCCGCCGTCCAGTTCCCTGAAAGGGAAGCATTGATGGTTGCAACAAGCGTTGGGCCGGGGGCGAGCGCCCCGGTGAACCCGATGACAAGCCCCAGTGCCAGTGTTGCGATGATCTCGTACATGATTACGATTCTGTTATCCAGGATTGGCTCCGAAGGATTATGAAGTATGGCAGAGATCAATACGTCTTGCATGCGCGAGATCGCCCCCCCCTTCGCGCCAGCCCTGCCCCCATGGGGGCTGGGGGCGCATGGGGATGCCTCTGTATTACCCTTATAAGAAACCTTCCCCATATCCCGACCAGATAAT
>NZ_PIZH01000296.1 GCF_002835825.1 Methanoregula sp.
GCCTGCTGCTGCCCGGTCCTGACATTCTGTATCTTGTATGCGAACTTTTGTTCGAGCCGGACACTGTTGTTGTAAGCGTGTTCGAGGCCGGTATTATTCGGGTGGCTCTGGATGAGATCTCCAAGAACCTGCTGGTGCTTGGCAATCATCTCCCGTGCATGCAGGAGCCCCGTCTCATCGATCCCCGGTGCAGGGCCTGTACCGTTGACCGGTACGGGTTCCAGGATGTTGTCAGTCTGGTTGATTTTCAACCGGTAGTGTTCCAGGGCAATGTCGGCAGTGTCTGTTTTGTTCTCTAAAAGTTCACGTTTCAGTTCGGCAAGCCGGAGATCCGCGTGACGAATCTGCTTTTGCAGTCTCTCGCTCTGGTTAACGGTGAATGATTCATCGAGATCTTCAAACGCAAGTTTCAGTCCGTACAATGAATTACCGGGGCCGATAACACCGTTATACGGTTGGATGGTATCCGCCTGCCCGGCTTCGGCAGGTGCTGCAGCTGCCACACCTGCACAGCCCGCGAGAGCAAGCAGAGCAAGGCATAGTATGAATCCAAATCGTGTTCTCATCATAGGTCCTCCGTTCATCTTTTCATGACTCGGCCCTGTGTGCCGCAATGAAATGTTGGAAACTCGCTGCATTAAGGGTCGCGAGTGTTCGGGGGAATTCCCGTTGTACAAAATGGAATATTCTTTGATGAAATCGTTCAGGAGTGTTCGTTAATTCATTTGGGGGATAAAATGAACGATTTTCAATTTAGGGAAGTTAAGGGTTTTTTCCTGTGATAACGGAGCCTGATCCCTATGGAGCGCGGAAATATTTCGCAGTTGCCTAAAAAAAAGGCAGTGGAGATTAATGACAGGAGGCAGACAACTGCCAGGCAGGTTACCTGCCTCTGCCGCAAATCATGGGGTATGCATCCGCTTTAGAAGAAAAAGAGTATCCAAAAAAAAAAATTAAAAAAAGTTTCAGATAAGGGAGGCGGTGATGCCGATAACGCCCGACTGGATGATCCAGGCGACAGCGATGATCACTCCGCCCATCTCGAGTGCAACGGCAACATTACCTTTCTTGAGTTCTTCGAATTCCTCAACACCCTGGGTGAGTTTGTCAAGAATATTCAGTGCAAGGTAGATCGCACCAACTGCAAGAACAATGCCTGCGATGAGCTGGAAGAAGGCAAGGCCAATCGTAATCATCCCATCAGCAGAGAAGAGTCCGGCTGCAAGTGCCTTGCTGATGCCGGCAGAGAGGCCGCTGACCCCGGACTCGACCACCATGGCGATGGCAACGAAGACTGCTGCAACAATGATACCCACAGCAACATTGCCCTTTGCAAGTTCCTTCTCTTCATCCATTCCCTTGCTGATCTTGCCCAGCACTGAAAAGCCGATGTAGAGTGCTACCACGGCAAAGACAATAGCAACGACCAGCTGAACGATTCCAACGATTGCATTTTCAATAAGCATGAAATGACCTCTTTTTTCTTTATTTCATTACGCATCGGGGGGTATATACGTTTCTTTTAACGGTCCCGTATGCGAATCCTGACAGAGAAAAAAATGATTAGCGGGATTATTCTGCTTTTTTCATCGAGAGAAGATAAGGGACGACTACCAGAATAACCGTAAGGATAGCCATAAACTGGAGGAAGAACCAGAGCATGTTCTCATGCCACTGATCATAGAACCGGACGTTAAACACGGTGGTCTTTTCCCACCGGACTGACGTTGTGTTGTCAGGATGATGCGTCACATTCGCGCCCTGGCTCATCCCGGCAAGGAGCGGGTTTTTCACGGAGAATTCCCCCGGGATTGTCACCGCAACCGAATAGGGGCGGATGAACTGCCCCTGGAGGTTGTTGCCCGAGAGCGGGGCGAGATAGGAGACGGTATAATTTCCCTTGTCGAACATGATGACAGACGGGGCACCCCACGGACGGCTCCAGGTGAAATTGCAAGGAGTGCAGTCGCCGGTGAGTGTCACGTTACTCACAGGCAGCGGAACCTTCTCACCCATGAAGCCGACATCGGCGAATTCATAGCGCGCTGCATCTGCTATTTCGATGGTGGCGTGGTATGCCGTACCGTTTGGCAGGACGATGTACTCTGCCGAGAGCGCTCCTGCCACCGGTATTCCCACAAGGGAAATTACAAGTGCAGCGCAGAGAGCAGCGATGGCAGATCTGCATCGATCTCTGTCGGGGGTTCGCATTGTTTGATCACCGTATCCGGGTCTTTTAAGAGATGACCGGTGACAACGCAGACAATCCGCTCGTCCCGGTCGATCATACCCAACTCTGCCAGTTTCCTGATACCGGCAACCGAGGCAGCGGATGCCGGCTCGACACCGATGCCTTCCTTTCTGGCAAGGTCGCGCTGCATCCGCAGGATCTCATCGTCCGTAACGGATTCAGCAAGGCCTCCTGTCTTGCGGATTGCCGTAAGGGCTTTCTCGGCATTGACTGGTGCGCCGATCCGGATTGCGGTTGCAACCGTCTCCGGCGCCTTTTCTGGAACGACTTCAGGAAGGTTCTCGCGGATTGCACGGACCACCGGGCTTGACCCTGCTGCCTGGATCCCGGTCATCATCGGGAGCCGGTCGATGAACCCGAGTTCCTGGAGTTCCAGGAGCCCCTTGTACACGGCGGATATGTTGCCGGCATTTCCTACCGGGAGTACGAACCGGTCCGGGACTCCGCCGAGCTG
>NZ_PIZH01000297.1 GCF_002835825.1 Methanoregula sp.
ATGTACCCCTGTTATGCTATTGCATGACAAGTGTATATATCACGATTGCATCTGGTAAAAACACACCGAAATGGAACCGCCTGCGCAATTTTTTTACCCTGCGGTTACCGGATTCATGAGGAAAACGATGTATTAATCAATGGAAATGTGGTAGTAATGAGATAGGAGAGCGAACATTTTTTGGTGTTGGACGTGACGGAAGTTCCCTGGGTGTCAGTGAGCGGGTACGGTGCCCATATCAAGGCATCCAGAAGAACCCTGTTTGTCCAGAAGAGACAGTCGGTTGAAGAGTATCCCCTCGACCAGGTCAAACACCTCCTTGTGGTTGGGGGGCACACGATCGCCTCTTCGGTAATCACCCGGCTCGTGCGGGAAGGTTCCTGTATATCCTTCTTCGAACCGGATGGCACACCTGCCGGCATAATCCGGCCGTATGGAAGTGAGGTGCAGGATGACCTTTGCAAGCTGCAGCGAGAAACACCCCGCCAGCGATATGCGGTTTCCCTTGCCCGCGGGTCGTTAACCTCCCGCCTCATTGTCATTGAACGTACGGAAGAATCAATAGGCAGTGCTCTTTGCTATGCGGGAGAGCTTGAACTGATGCACAACTCTCTTGAAGAGAAGGCGTACCTGATCAAGCTTGACGAGATCCGCCGCCTTCACCGTCTCACATCCGATATGTATTACGAGATCCTGGCGCGAAGTCAGCCCCCCGTTCTTGGATTTCGCAGACGGACCATGAAGCCCCAGACCGATCCGGTGAATGCAATGCTCTCCTTTGGATATGCACTCCTTTACGGGGCCTGTTCGGTTGCCGTCATTGGCGCCCGGCTTGACCCGGATTATGGATTTCTCCATGAAGGTGCCGGCAGCCTGATCCAGGACCTGATCGAACCCCTCAAGGCAGGAATGATCGATGAGGTCGTGTCCGCCATCGGCAGGAAGACCCTCCATTCCCTTGATTATGAGGTTGGAAGTGACCGATGCCTGTTATCCGATGATCTCATGAAGTCGATGATCCGAACCTTCTACACGACAATCAATGCACAAAAGGTAGATGAACAGGTTCTTGCCATGCTTACGGCAATAACAGCAAAAAGTGAGTTCAAAGCCCGGTACTGATATGGCTTTCGCCCCGGATGATTGAAAAATCATCAAATGGTTTATACGGGATCTCGGTGATCTTCACCTCGCGGACAACCGCACGGGGACAACTGTACAACATCGAGAGGAACTTCTCGATGATCATCGGTTCGCCGGTTGCGTAAACCTGAACTCTGCCATCATGGAGGTTGATGACTGTACCATTGATGTGAAGATCTATTGCGATCTTTTTAATGCATGCCCGAAACCCCACCCTCTGGACCCGGCCGCTGATATGGACCTCGATGGTTTTGGCCTCCATTACATCTCCTGCATGATCTTGATGGCATGGCCAAGTTCGTCAAAGACCTCATCCCGCAACGTGGACTGCCGGATGTTGGTTGCTGCATCGATGGCATTGTCCAGGATCTCCTGGGCGGCATGTTCGCATCCGGCAGAATAGCACTTGAGGGCGATGTCACACATGATATGGGAGCGGCGTGAGAGCGGGCGGATGATCCGTGCCTCCTTCACGGCGTTCTGGATCATCTTCCGTGCCACTTTGCCTTCCCCCATCTGTTTGAAAAAAATTGCAAGGTTGCAAAAGAGAATCGACTCCTTCCCGCGATCGGCAACACTCCGTACCAGTCGCTCGAGAGTGATGATCTGGCTTGGGTGGATGCCCTCTTTGGTGATCTTCTCTGAAAGGAGGCGGATTTTCATATACTGCGGTATCACTTCGTACTTCTCATCAGTCTCCAGTTGGCTGAGCCGTTCGATACGCAGCGTGTCATCATCGATCGATCTGAAGAGCTGGATGGCCGCTTTACGATACCGTACATCCTTTGTCTTCTCATGCAGCATCAGGTAAACCTGTGCAATGTTGCCCCTGATCGTATCGGCGATTGACGGGATATTGATCTTCTTTGTCAGGGCCTCGGATCGTTTTAACAGCTCGTCCGGAATATCCGTATCTCCACAGTCCTGCAGGGCGAGAGGCACGATAGCGAGGAGGGTGTCTGCTTTCTCATAGGGTGACAAAATGCGATCGGTTGCCTGTACCATTGTCTGTAAAAAATCGCTGCACCGATGCCGGTCTTTCCGGATCATCCGGTATATCGACATGAGAGAGTGAATATATTCGACAGGATCCCGGATCTTCGCGACGATGGACAATGCAGATTCTATCCACTCCTCCCGGGGATCTGCTGCATGGAGACTTACGAGCGCGATGATGATCTGCCTCCGTGCCAGCTCATCCTTGTCGAATTCAACGCCTTTCAGGAGGGCGATGCCCCTCCTGACACATCCCGCCGAAAATTGAGTGTCCATCGAACTCCTGACGGTTGCCAGATCCGAAAGGATCAGGATCTTCTGATATTCAGCGGGAAGTGTCTCAAGGCGCTCACAGATCTCGGTCTGGATCTCACGTGAACAAGCAGTGTCTCCTTTCTTACTTACGGCATCGAGGAGATTGCAGAGCCCGGTGAGTTTTGCAAACGGGTTGACGATCCGGTGAATTATCCGGGAAATGAGACTTGTTATCCCCGGATACGTTTTCACACCCTCATTTCTCTGGAGGAGATACGCCAGAACCTCATAGGGATCAGTGGAATCGGGC
>NZ_PIZH01000298.1 GCF_002835825.1 Methanoregula sp.
ATGAAAAATTCTTGAGAATCAGACAGTATCCATTGAGTTCTGTTTCTTTTTCAGCCGATCGATCATCTCCAGCGCCTTCTGCTTTGCCGCCCGTTCTTTGTCATCGTCCGGTTCGGCCCATGGTTGCGTGACTTTCCAGGTAAGTTTCCCGCTCAGCGGAGGTTCCGGGAATGCCCCGGGATCGAAGAGCATCTGGCCCCGGAACTCCACCGGGTTTTCCTGGAAACACGACCAGACCGCCTTTCGGATCACGGACTTATCCTGGAACTGGCAGTCAACAAGCGTCAGCTGCTCACGGAACCGTTTGATAAACTCGTCCGGGACATTGTGGAGTACCGCGGTAAGGGCGGTCGTCCCGATGATGCGTTTTTTCTCATCCACCCCGGTTTTTAAGAGCGCCTTGATTGCATCACCGGTCTTGTGCCCCTCGGATTCGGGACCACCGAGAATGAGGTAGCGGATATTCGGGTTTGCCACGATATTGCAGATGACCTTCTCGATGCCGATGTTTGCCGTCTGGAGCGTGCCGGAGAGGGCGGCTCCGGATTCCACACCGGTCCGCACCAGTTTCTCAATCTCCGGAGGGATTGCTTCGGCATCGTACGTGAGGATGATAATAACGGCTGCCGGGGAATAGTCGTTGCCCCGCAAATATCGTCCCTCTTCCGGCGGATATTCCGGGTGCGGTTCCACTTTACGCATGAGCACTTCCAAATGTCGTGTCAATCCATTGTATAATCTCGTCGCGGACCTTCCGGAACCGGGCCCGGACTTCCTCATCAGATCCTTTGAATGCCGAGGGGTCCGGAAAGCTTTGATGGATTACTTCCTGTGCTCCCGGGAAGAACGGACAGGCTTTCTGTGCAGAATCGCAGACTGTGACGACCGTCTCAATCCCTTTCCCGAAGTGCTCATCGATAAGTTTCGACCGGTGCCCGGAGATATCGATCCCGATCTCTTTCATGACTTCGATTGCCATCGGATGGACCCGCGTAACTTCAGTGCCACCACTGAATACCTCGTAGCGATCACCGTACTTTGCGTTCATGTATCCTTCCGCCATCTGGGAGCGGGCGGCGTTGTGGGTACAGATAAAGAGAATTTTCTGCTTCATACCGGTTCACTCCCGAACATCCCCTGCGTCCGCAGGCAGATCTTCACCAGCATCAGCATGACGGGCACCTCGATCAGGACACCCACCACCGTAGCAAGGGCTGCCCCGGAGGAGAGACCGAAAAGGATGGTTGCTGTTGCAATGGCAACCTCAAAATGATTCGATGCGCCGATCATGCCGACCGGTGCGGCATCGCGGTAAGGGAGATTAAAGCGCCGGGCAAGAACGAAATACCCGAGCGTGAAGATAAGGACCGTCTGGATGAAGAGCGGGATTGCAATCCAGAGGATGGTCAACGGGTTGTCGACGATGACATTTCCCTTGAAGCTGAAGAGGAGGACGAGCGTCCCGAGAAGCGCAATGATGGAGACGGGAGTCAGGAAATGGAGGAACCGGGTCTCGAACCATGCCATCCCCATCCGGGAGATCACCCACCTCCGCGTAAAGTATCCCGCCACCAGCGGGAGTGCAACGTACACGGCAACCGAGAGGAGGATCGTCTCCCACGGGATCGGCATCGCGTTCACCCCGAGCAGGAAACCCCCGAGCGGGGCATAAAGGACGAGCATGGTAAGCGAGTTGATCGCGACCATGATGAGGGTGAGACCGTCATTGCCCTTTGCCAGGTAACTCCACATCAGCACCATCGCAGTGCAGGGGGCGATGCCGAGCAGGATGCACCCGGCAACATAACTGCGCCAGAGTTCAACCTCGGTCCCGTTCAGGAGCACCTCGGTGCCTGGGATAAATCCCACAAAAAGGTACCCGAGGAAGAAGGTGGCAAGGATGTACATGGTGAAGGGCTTGATGGCCCAGTTGATGATGAGGGTAAGGGCTACGGGTTTTGGCGTCCGGGCAGCTTTTAACACCTCTGCAAAATCGATCTTCACCATGATGGGGTACATCATGAAGTAGAGGGCGATGGCGATCGGGATCGAGACCTGGTAGATCGAAAAGGAGTCAAGCGTGACAGCGACTTCGGGGGCCATGCGGCCAATCAGGATGCCCCCTACGATACAGAGGGCCACCCAGACCGTGAGGTACTTCTCAAAGGTACTCAGGCGGCGTTCGGTCATGGACGGTTCCCCCCGTGCGGGGTAATGCGGTCATTCTCCATTGTCATCATACTGAACCTCGTATCATCATTCTGCACATTCATCGTTCTCCACCCTACATCGGGACACTCACAGAATCCGCTCAAGGATCTCCGCTGCATCCCGTACGCAGGCAGGGCATTTTGTCCTGAACAGGTTCGCCTTTGCCGCTTCATCGTACTCAGCCGGAACGCTCAGGTTGTGTCCGAGGATACCGGAGCAGTTCACCGAGCCGTGCTTCTGCGTAAATTCCTCAATGAACTGCCGGGTTAAGGCCCGGGTCTTTTCCGTTGCACCGCCGTCATCGCCCGGTGCTTCCCTGCCGTACTTCAGGCCGATCACCATGATCGCACCGGATACTGCGCCGCAGATATTGCCGGTCCTTGAGATGCCCGCGCCAAACCCGCATGCGATCTTCCGTGCGGTCTTCTCGTCGAGTCCGAGATCCTGTGCAAACGCTCCAAAGACCGCTGCCGAGCAGGTTATCCCTT
>NZ_PIZH01000299.1 GCF_002835825.1 Methanoregula sp.
TAGAAATAGAGAAAAATGAGTTCATTGGCAATGAGCAGAACGAGATAGACCTCGGCCCTGTTGCCCAGGATATCACGATTCGGGAAAATACCCACAGGGATAATGGAAAATGAACCCGTCCCTCAGGAATCACCGGCTTCAGAGGTACCTGGGATGGTATCCGAATCGATCTCAACGAGACATACCAAATTGAAGAACTCAAAATCCATCCGGAGCAACCACAATATGAAGGAAAAACATTCTACAACTATCTCGAAAATATCCTGATATCGGAGAATAGTTTCAGCGGAAACGGGGGTTTTGGGCTTCGTGTTACCCATGCACCGCTGAAAGGACTTGTCGACGCACGCCGGAACTGGTGGGGATCGCCTTCCGGCCCGGTGAATTCCTTATCAAATCCCACAGGAACCGGAAATGCGGTAAGTTCCTTTACCCGTATCTCTCCCTGGTACACCAGTGCAGGAAAAACAGCAACGCAGTCAGCTGCATCTGGGGATAATGGGATGCTTTCGGTAAGTCACGTCAGCCCGGGTAATTACCCGACCATTCAGACTGCTATAAATGCAGCATTGTCCGGAGACACGGTCAAGGTATACCCGGGCACCTACGATGAGCGCATTATCATCAACAGATCAATTACCCTCCTTGGTGCAACATCGGGAGTATCCAAGAAAGATTACATTGTACCAACGAACTATGCCTACGATGAGTCAAAAGAGAGCATCATCAGCCCGTCTTCCGTTGCGGATGTGCCGGTAGTCCAGATCTGGAATTCTAAGGTCACCTTCGATGGGTTTATCGTGAAATTTATCCACTCAACGGAATATCCTGAGCCATATCCGGTAACCGATCTCATCTCCATCAACAACCAGAGTAACGAATACACGGATGTCCGGATAGTGAATAACGTGGTCGGTCCAAATACCAATCTCCTGTCCCAGAATGGCAAACAGGGCCGTATGGGGATCGTTGTCCCCGGCCCACGGAAAAAAGTAGTACAATCCCTGACAATTGCCAATAATAAAATATTCAATGCAACCGGAGACGGATGCGGAATCCTGCTGCTTGGTTCACAAAATATCGGAACACCGGCACTTGCAGCAGTATATGAAGGTTCGATAATCGACAATAATACGATCTCAGGCAACCACCGGTCGGGTATTGAACTTTCCGGGGGGGTCCAGGGTAGCGCAGACACGGCTGGCCACTTCAGGATCACAAATAACAACATCACCCATAACGGCTGGAATAATACCGCTGATAAAAATACTTTGAAGTACGGAAATGGAATTATCCTCATAAGGATTGGATCCGACATTACTACCTACAAGCAACAATTTTCCTCTGCATGGGGGCCCCGGTATGTGGATATTGACAATAACCTGATATCTGAGAATGAGAAAATTGGCATCTATATCGGTCCGACAAACCAGGACATCACGATTAAGAACAATATCCTCTCAAAGAACGGTGCCGGAACCAATGGCTATTCTCTCTGGGATGGCGTACGGGTCGACCTCGATGAGAGTTATCACGGCGCTACTGACAAGAATTACGGAAACCTGACAAACATCGTCCTCAAGGGCAACGACATCATCAACAACGGCGATTACGGCGTCCGGGTGATCCAGACCCCCACGCTGGGATCCATCGACGCACGGAACAACTGGTGGGGCAATGCAAGTGGCCCGAGGGAGCTTTCAAAGAGTTCGACGGTTATCGCAAGCAATGTGAGTGACAATGTCCTGTTCTCCCCCTGGTATACCAGTCCAGCCAAGTCCGGCGCAAGTACCCTGCCTAAACCCATGGCAACCTTCACCGTGGACAAGGTTGAAGATACGGTCCCGGCAAAATTCTCCTTCGATGCCTCGGCAAGCGAGAGCCAGAGTAAGAGCACTATCACGTCCTATCAGTGGGACTATGGCGATGGAAATAAGAGTGCTGCATCGAAAAGCCCGCTCTCGTCATGGACTTATGAAGTCGCTAAAGTCCAGACAATTACGCTCACGGTCAAGGATTCCAATGGCATGACCAATACGACAACCCGTCAGGTAACGGTGATTGCAAAGAAAGAATTTATCCCGATAACCTTCAATGGCACAACGATCTCCGGAACAACGGGGAAACAGGAGATCACATTTGTTTCTGCAAATCTCAATGGCACGATGACAAATACAACAAATACGGTCACGATTGTTGATCCAGGAAATGGCTGGGACCAGATGATCGTGAAAGGGAACACTTCCGGTACTGCCGGAACGACGGTCACCGTCCAGAATATCACGGAAGTTGTCTTATCAAGCAAGCCCGTTGTTACCCAGCTTGACACGACTGCCACGGGCCCCGGGGAGGTCACTACATCAATCCAGCTTTCCTTAAAGGAACTCGCGAATGCACCTCTCCAGGTGGAAGTGACCCAGGGTGCAAATGATACGGTTTCCAATGCATTCCAGCTGGCAGCCGGATCAGATAACAAAGTCGACGCCGTTGCCTACACCATGATCATAAAAGGATCGTCGCTCATCAATTCCAACCTGTCAGCCTCCACGGAACCCGTTGTCCTCAATATGAGCGTAAGCGAGAGCTGGGTCAATTCAAACGGGGGAATCGGGGCCATGAAGGTGATACGGTTCTCCGATGACGGGGCCACAAAGGAAGTGCTGGACACCCAGTATATCTTTACCGC
>NZ_PIZH01000300.1 GCF_002835825.1 Methanoregula sp.
CGATACGACGGGAGGTCCAGCTGACAACAAAAGGCGTCCGATATATCTCTGATGCAACGAAATCCCAGACAAACTGATTATTTTCTTTTTTCGCTGCTCCCATACAGTTTTATGTAATGATCTCTTAATCAGATATTTGATCGTCAATGGGAAAGATTCTGATCGTGGATGATACCCTCTTTATGAGAACCCTTCTAAAAAATATCCTGTTCTCCGGTGGGCATACCATCGCCGGAGAAGCAGGTGATGGGGAAGAGGCCGTGGCAAAATACAAGGAACTGAAGCCGGATCTCGTAACCATGGACGTTGTGATGCCCAAGATGAACGGCATTGAAGCGCTCAAAGGGATCAAGGCAGTTGATCCCAATGCACGCGTTGTCATGTGCACTGCCGTGGGACAGGAACAGATGGTGAAGCTTGCCATCAAGAGCGGTGCAAAAGGGTATATCGTAAAACCCTTCCAGGCGCCTAAAGTCCTGGAAGAGGTCAAGAACGTCCTGGCATCCTGACAATATGGTGAAGCTGCTCATCGTTGATGATTCCGTGTTCATGCGCACGGTCATCCGGGATATGGTGACAAAGGATCCGACCATCGAGGTAGTGGGAACTGCATCCAATGGTCTGGAGGCCCTGGAGAAGATCCAGAGCCTTGAGCCGGATCTTGTGACGCTCGATATTGAGATGCCGAAAATGAACGGCATCCAGGTACTTGAAGAACTCAAAAAACAACGCAAGCGCCCGAAAATTCTGATGCTCAGTACTCTCACTTCAGAAGGCGCAGAGATGACAACCCGTGCCATTCGTCTTGGGGCAGACGATTTCATGCTCAAACCCAAGGATATCCCGCATGTACGGGTGATAGGCAACGAACTGGTCACGAAACTGAAACATCTCATGATGCTCCCGGCATCGCCGGTTGTACACAAGGTTCCGGCCACTACCGGGCCTGCATCACGCGTCGTCCTGATCGGATCCTCTGCGGGAGGACCGCCGATGCTCGATACCCTGCTCGCTGCTATACCCCAGAACCTTCCTGCCGGCATTATTGTCACCCAGCACATGCCTATCGGGTTTACCGCAGCGCTTGCAGAACGGTTCAACCGGATCGCCTCCATGCCGGTGAAGGAGACGGAGAATGGCGATGTGGTCCAAACCGGAAAGATCCTGCTCTCAAAAGCCGGGGTGCACACCATTATCAGTAACGATATCGATGCGAACAAGACGCGGATGGGAAAGATCATCCATTCGAACACGGCACCCCTCCATGGTGTAAGGCCCGCGGTTGACAAAACATTTGAGTCCGCGGCAAAAGTGTATGGGAAGAACATCGTTTCGGTGATCCTGAGCGGGATGGGGAACGATGCCGGCGCTGGTGCACAGGCCATCAAAGAGGCGGGGGGAATAAGCCTCCTCTGTGATGAGAAAGATTGCCTTGTGTATGGTATGGCACGTTCTGCAATCCAGAAAAATGCTGTCGATAAAGTGCTGCCGCTCGCAAAACTCGGTCCCGAGATAGAACGGCTGGTACATCAGATGGAGGCTACCAATGTCTGAATTTGAGGCGTATCGCGGGCTCTTTGTTGCGGAGTCACGGGAAAACCACGAGAACATGGTAAAGAACCTTCTCATCCTCGAGAAAGGATCCAACCAGGACGCAATAGACGAGATTTTCCGATCCATCCATACCCTGAAGGGGGCATCTGCATCCATGGGCTTTGCCGACATGGAACGCCTCTGCCATGCAATGGAGGACATTTTCCAGCTGATCCGGAGCGGATCTGCGGAGATGTCCCAGGATCTCGGGAACCTCCTCCTTGCCTGCTCAGATATGCTTGAGCAGATGATCGATGATGTTGAGGGAGGTGGCGATTCGTCATCCATCAACCCGGACGACCAGGTTCACTCCCTCAAGGAATGGCTTGAGAAACTTGGGGGGGGAACTACAAAAGACGCAAAAAAAGCGGCACCTTCCAATCATGTTCCTGCCGTACAACCTGATGCGGTACCGTCATCTGCCACTGACTCGAACGGTGCGCCTGAATTTGATATCCGTATTATTGTGTCTCCGGACTGCATGATGAAGGATGTCCGGGCAATGATCGCCATCGGCAACCTGGAAGCCCTCGGGACCATCACCAGGATCACTCCTTCAAAAGACGATATCGATGAGGGCAGATTTGATGGAACCGTTGACCTCCGGATTACCAGTGAAGCAGGGGAAGAGGCACTCCTCACGGCCGCACAGGGCTCGGAGATCGCAACGGTTGAGATCAAACCGGTCCAGGCAATAAAGCAGGAGAAGAATCTCGCGGAGCAGGATAAAAAACAACAAGCCTCTGCTGCCGAGAAGAGCCGAGAGATCAAGAACCTCAGGGTAGATATCCAGGCGCTTGACCACATCATGAACCTTGTCGAGGACCTGGTAATTAACCGCGGGCGGCTCAAACAGATTGCCGAGCAGCACCGTATCAAGGAGATGGACGAAGCCATTGGCATGGTTGATCGGTCGGTTCTGGAACTCCAGAACCTGATGATGAACATCAGGATGATCCCGTTGAACCACATCTTCAACCGCCTGCCACGGGTGGTTCGGGATGTTGCACAGTATGACAGCAAGGAAGTTGAGTTTGTCATCGAGGGGGGTGAAACCGAACTGGACCGCAGTGTCATGGACGGGCTT
>NZ_PIZH01000301.1 GCF_002835825.1 Methanoregula sp.
CATACCGGTGATACACCATGATCCTTGTTGATGCCGAATGCTTCATTGCACCGGAACACCGTGGTGATTTCATCCGCGAAGTGAAAAAGATCGTCCCGGTAGTGAGAAACGAGAACGGGTGCACCCGTTACGAACTGGTTGTCGGCATTTCCGGCGATTCCTATCATTTTCTTGAAGAATGGGCGGGCAGAAAGCATCTCGACGATCATATCGCACAGCCCCATATGCGGGAGTATTTTGAAAAGACAACGCCGTGGCAGTCTGCCACGACAAAGCTGAAGATCTACGAGGTTGCTTCTACTGAGTCGGTCACGATGGGCGAGTGATGCGGGAAGCGGACGCAAGGGATCCGTTTCACGATTCGCTTATATACCCGCCCGTCAAATCGGATGGTAGTGAGGACGAATCCATGACCGCATCCAAACAATCCCCGCTTGCGAGGCTCATGCTTTTCCTGGTTTTTTTGGCGGCTGCTGGCAGTATTGTCGCCGGTGTGCACTACTATGCCATCGATCTCCCCCTTCAGGAGCACATTTCCACCCTGCAGCCGGAGAATGCCGCCTTTATAGGGTGTGAGAAGTGCAGGTTTGCCTGCACGTATTCTCCAACCCCGATCACGTGCCTGAATGACTGCGATCTGGTATGCTGATTCCTGTGCAGCCGTAACGGAAGCCTGCTCCGGGGGACGGGGTTACCCCGCGGATGCATGGGCGGGACAGGCATTTCACTGTTCTTTTATACCCATTACGATAACCCGAAGCGAAGAGAGGTTACACCCATCTCAGCATCCGAACGATCCCCGCCTGCAAGACTCATGCTTTTCCTGGTATGCCTGGGGATCGCCGGAAGCATCGCTGCCGGGGCTCACTATGCTACCGTTGACCTGACGGAACAGAATGCCCTCCCTGCCATGGAGAACTCAAATAAATTGAGTAAGTGCGCTATCTGCACGTCCAACTGCCAGTTCGTACCTGATAAATTCAAATGCCTCAGTGAATGTGACCTGATCTGTCAGGGTATTGAAGCCCAATGTGCCGGGGGCCGGCAACCCTTTGTCACTATATAGGATCGCAGCAGAACAGAGATCAGGATTATCCCTGTGGTGAAAATATGTCAGAGAAATCTCCCATCGCCCATTTCGTGCTCTTCATGATCTGCCTTGCTGCACTGGGCAGCATCCTTGCCGGGGCCCATTATCTTGCTGTTGACCTCCCTGCGCAGCAGAACGTCAATACTCCCGAGAACGCTGGCTGGGGTACCACGTCATGCACACAATGCAAACAGGACTGCGGCTCTTCCTCAACCAACACGAATTACTTCAACTGCCTCATGACATGCAGGGCTGTGGCCTGCTGAGGAATCCAGGGCCGGCCCGGGAAATCGCCGCCGGGCCGGTGTCCCGTGACGATCATCCCGTAAATTTTTTGCCCGGGCTCATCCCAGATATGAACAATGCATGAATTGGTGACGGCCTGGACCGACCGGGACGGGCGGATATGGATTGGCGCAACTGCGCTCTTCTATGTGCTCGTTCTCATCCCGTTCAATTACCCCGGCATCGATATCTTCGGCATCTCACTCCGGCCGGCCGCGTTCATGCTCGTCACCCTCGGTGTCCTCTTTGGCCCCGCAGCCGCATGGGGCCTCGGCATAGGAAACATTGCCGGGGATTTCTTTGGCGGCTCGTGGTCCGCGATGAGCATCTTCGGGTTTCTCATCAACGTCCTCATCCCCTATCTCTCCTACCGGCTCTTTTTCCACCTGGTGAAGGGCCGGGCGATCCGCAGGGATTATCGTACAATCGTCTGTTTCCTTGCCACGAGCCTCATCGTGGTCAGCTCCTGTATGGTGCTCCTTGCAGCCTGCGGCACGGTCTTCTTTGACCGGCCGTTCATGAGCAAGGTCAGCAGTTACCTCGGCAACAACCTCTTCTGGGCAATGGTTGTCGGGCCGGCTTTTTTCTGGCTGGTCGTCGATGCAGCGCTCCGCAACAAGCTGGTGTACGGCCGGGAATGGGCAGAGCGTAATGGGGAGAGTTGGTCCTGAAATCTTATACCTGGAACGATCGGCGAGCTACCTGCGTGATTCGTTCTTTCCGGCTCTCATTCCGGTTGGTGTTTCCTCAAAGAATCCGGGAAAATTTGGGGTGGTTTCGAAGACCTGCGGTCTTCTCGTGTCTCATGCTTTCAGCATTCGACATCCTCAAAAAAGCGGAAGGTACTCGGTGAGAAATCGTATATAGAATGAAATATATTTCCTGGTGTGGACGACTCCGATCGTGCCACAACTTTCAAAACAAATCATTGCGTTAAAATGATAAAATAAATAATTATTAATTTACGTGATAAAACAACTAATTAATCAACATGTGATGGATCTATGAATTTGTCTGAAATAAAAAAGCACAAAATCGCGATTTCTCTCGTTTTTATTTTTATGATGTTTACCGGATCTGCGCTGATTTTTATTACTTACCTGCATCCAAATGAATCCCAAAGTATCCCGCAACAGAACCTTCAGCCTTCACCATCCCTACAAACAACTCAGCAAAATCCGGCGACATCTCCTACAGAGCGACCGCATTACGATTATTGTATGATCGATGAAGTACATCCGGATTACCTTCGCACGATTCCTGATCTCATCAGCCCCAATGCAACAATCGTTCATGTTAAT
>NZ_PIZH01000302.1 GCF_002835825.1 Methanoregula sp.
TATATAAAAGAGTGCATACCCAGAAAAGTTCAGCGATATCGGATTGTAAGAATGGCTCCTACAGTTTTATAAAAACCTCTAATGTGTGGATGGAGTCACAGCAAAATGACTTCGATCCGCCCAGTGGATGGACTGGACGGTAAAGAGCTGAGGTAGCTGGAATAAAACGAACAAATTCTCTTTTTAAAAAAATGCAGGGGAAAATGTGAGAGGGAGAAACGGAAGTGAATTCATGCAGAAAAAGTGGCTCATCGTGATCACGTGTTTAATCATCGGGGCAATCCTCTGTGCAGGATGTACCCAACAGGCAGTGCAGGACGAAAAAGTTGGCGTGGCAAAGTCAGATTCGTCAACATCGGGATACAAGACGGTTGTTGACAGCCGGGGCGTTGCGGTAAAGGTTCCTACCGATATCAAGCGGGTCGTTACCATAAGCGACGGGCTTGTTGAAGGAGCGATGATACGGTTTGGTGTGCAGGATACCCTTGTCGGAGTTGGATCAAGTTGTATCCAGCGGAATTTCTCTTACGTGTTTCCCTCGGTAAAAGGCAAGAATGTCACGTACGTGCGGGGAATGAACCCGGTGCTGTACCTGGATCCCGGGATCGGTACCCTGCCACGGATTGGTGAATCGAGCGTCGCACTCAACTACGAGACGCTTGCCGGGCTCAAGCCGGATGTGGTAATTCTCCGCCTTGGCGACTGTACGCTTCGGTACCCTGACGATGAGAACGTGAAAAAGAGTATCTCGACCATCGAGTCGCTGAATATCCCGCTTGTCGTGACATACGGGCCGAACGCGTACAAGACCGCAACGGTGTCCGGTATCACAGACGAGATACGTATCCTTGGCGAAGTATTTGGTAAGGAGACTGAAGCCAGGAAGATGAGCAATTACCTTGAGGACCAGGTTAACCAGATAAAACAGAGGACGCGGGATATTCCCGATGCCCAAAAACCAAGCGTACTGATCCTCGGCCTCTCCCCCACGGCGCGGAGCCAGGGCGGGGCAGGGCAGGTATTCGGCCGGGGCACCATCGAATCCTTCTTCATCGAGGACCTGGTGAATGCCAAGAACTCCTACAATGAGGAGGCTGCGACGTTCAAGACACTAAGTGCCGAGCAGATACTTGCCAACAACCCTGACAAGATTGTCCTTTGCACCGCAAACGGGTACCATCCGCCAATGGAACTTTACGAGGCCCCATATTACCAGAACCTCCAGGAACTTTCAGCAGTTAAGAATAAGCAGGTCTCGGCACTCCCGTGGACTCCCTGCAATTGCGGCAAGAGGCTGGAGTACCCGATTGACGTTATGGTGATTGCAAAGACGGCATACCCGGACAAGTTCGCCGATGTGGAGCTCTCGGAATGGCTCCTCCAGTTCTATGAGAACCTGTATGGTGTTGACGATGCCACGGCGAAAGAGCTGCGGTCTGTGCAATGGATGGACTGGACGGTCAAGAGCTGAGGTAAGAAAGAAGAGTATCTTCATTTTTTGGCCAGCGCTCAAGATAGAATCACTGGCAGATCGCCCGGATAAGACATGATAGTAGGGGAAAAATGATTCCAGTCTGAAATGGATTTGGTTTTTCTTCATATCGGCTAAGATTATCTACGCCGCAATCATTGCCTGATGCACTGATGCATCATCTTCTTTCTTTGGTAAACTAATCCTACGGTTACGATTGCACATTCGCTAAGGAATCAACAAGGGATCCTGAAAGCAGGAGATCACTGCAAATACCTGTTATCCCAAATGAAAAAAAGGAAGCTGTTATTCTTTTTTCAGCACAAGTTCCTGCATCAGGGTATCGACAACCTCAATGGTCGCCTTATCGATCTTTTTCAGGCTGCCAGATGCATCGGTCAGGATAACCTTCCCGTCTTTCCGTTTTGCCTTTACTACGTTCGACGCTATTTCCTTTTTCTCTCCGTTCTCTTCCAGGAATACGGTAAATTCACACATCGTATGCTCCACTTATGCCGGACAGGACTCCTGGATCCGTTCCATAATCGTATGGATATCACTTACTGCCGGAGAGTCCGGATTGGTGTCGAGGACAAGGCTGCCCTTCCGGTCTGCATCGGCAACACGCTCGTCGAACCTGACCGGCAGGACATCCCCTGTCTCAACCCGCAGTTCCTGCATGACCTGCGGGATCTCGCTGCCATCTTTGACCTTGTTCACGATGACAACCTGTCGACGGATATTCAGGTCTCCTGCCAGTTTCATTACATGCCGGGCAACTTCCATGGATTTCGGGAACGCTTCGGTTATGACAAGGTTGAGATCATAATCCACGGCAAGGCCCCTTCCCAGGATCTCGGAACCAGCCTGCGAGTCCACGATAATGATGTCATACCATTCATTTCGGGCGGAGATCTGTTCGATCAGGAGCCGGACAAGCGAGATTGACGAACAGATGCAGCCGGCACCCCCGAACGGGATGGTTCCCATGACAAGAACCCGGACACCGTCCTGCGCAAGAACCTCGTATTTTGCGAGGATGACTTCGATATCGACATTCAGGTGGTTCCCATGATCATCATCATCAGGATCTTCTCCAACCAGCTGCTCCCGTATACCAATCTTGTCTTCGGCAAGCGTCCGGATCTTTGCGAACGGAACCCCAAGCGACATCGCAAGGTTCATGCTGTGGTCGGTGT
>NZ_PIZH01000303.1 GCF_002835825.1 Methanoregula sp.
GTCATTGTCACGGGTGATGTCCAGGGCCATGGGTATCTGCCTGTGAACGTAGTTCCGGTGAGATGATAAGATCAACGATATTGATCCGTACGATTACGTCGAGGTCATCGTGCAGGGGCGCAGGTATCCGGTTCACCGTGCCCCGTTTATCTCCGCCTGCTCCGGGTCCACGGGGGCGTATTGTTGTATGGTGGGACCAGCCAACTGTCCCCGCCGCAACCCGGTTGTAAGGATTATCGTGGGGTGCGTCCAACTGCTGTACAACCTATGGCAGCCATACGCACTATCCGCAGTACGATGCTTCTTCTGGTTGCATGCCTGCTCCTTACCGCTACCGCAGCCGCAGCGGGAATCGTGGCCGTATCCGGGGAGACCATCCCGCTCTCGGGATATTCGCCCACGAGCAACCAGGTGTATCTCTTCCTGACCGGCCCCAATCTCCCGACAAACGGTGTTGCGCTCAACGATATCACCAAACGGGCCGATGAGGGGCACTTCACCGTTGTACAGGTTATGGGGGACGACAGCTGGAGTTACAAGTGGTATACCGGCAATATCAACGGACGCCTTGACGACGGGACGTATACGATCTGGGTCGTGAACGGGCCCAACGACCGTTCCAATCTCCGGAATGCCGAGTATGGTACTATCTCCGTCACGCTCGGAAAGCCGGGACTCTCGGCCGGCATCTCCGGTGGAATAACAACAGCGTCTGCATCCCCGTCCTGCTCGCTCGTCATCATATCCGATCCCGCCGACTGTTCCGTTGTCGTGAACGGCGAATACAAGGGGAAGACTCCGCTTACGGTCGGGAACCTCTACCCGGGGGCCTATACCATCAATGTCACGAAGTTCGGGTTCATGCCATACACGACCGCGGTCCAGCTCACCGATGGTGCGGAGGCCACGGTGACGGCCTATCTCCCGCCGGAGCGGGGAACGCTTATGGTCAATACAACCCCGGAGGGGGCTATGGTCCTGCTGGACGGTGTGGTTGCGGGCATTGCCCCTGTCACACTCATCAACGTCCTGCCGGGCGAGCATAACCTGACGGTCACAAAAGAAGGATATGTCCCTGTGCAGCAGCAGGTCTCTGTCGAAGCAGGGCAAACAACCCCGGTTTCCCTTGCCCTGCCACCGCTCTCCCCGCTGCAGGCCTTCCCGGTGAGGACACCGGGGCTCGTGATAGCAACCCTTGCCGGTCTCTCGTGTGCAGCCGTTACGATCGTCCGTATAAGGTCTTGGAACGACTGAACGCCTCCCTGCTCCGTTTTCGTCTGGCACGGATTATCCCGCTTGCGTGGCTGCAACAGGATTAATATCCGTCAACAGGCAACCGTTTAAGAGAGCATGGAGACGTTCGTAATACTCAATATCATCGCGCTCGGCACGCTTGCAGGTACCATAACCGGCCTTGCCATCGGGTTTGCGGCAAGGCGGCAGAAGCCAGCATGGTCGGCAATGACAGCAGAGGACAAGCGTGTCAACCTTGCCCTCATCCTCTTCTTTACTGTGGTGTATATCGCGCTTCTCACCTGGTTTGCCCTGCAGCCGCCGGCCCCCGCGTTTCCCTGAACGGTCTAGTCCAGCCACCGCGTGACATCTTCGACGGGCGGGCGGATTGAGGGTGAGAGTTCGTCTTCTGAATACCCGACCGCACAGCCCATCAAGTCCCATGCGCCCGGCTCTATGCCGAGGATTGTGCAGAATGCCGGATCATCTGCCATCTGCGCCGTTATCGAGACGAGCTGGAACCCGAGCCCGAGGGCCGTTGCCTTGAGCCACATGTTCTCCATGCAATGGGCAAGCGACTGCGGCCCGACCGGGGGAAAACCCCGTTTTTCTGTGACTACAAGGAAGAAGGGTGCCGTGCCAACCCCGGGAACAACGCCGATCTTCCGGATTTGTTCGAGCCGGTTTGCCAACATCATGGCTTTCTGTCTTAAGCCAGGGTTGTTTTTCATGCCTTCTGCCAGTTCATCGGCCATCCGTTCCGCCTGTACCTTCACGAGGGGGATTGCGGCATCAAGACTCTTTGACCCGCGCCGGAAGACAAAGAACCGCCGGAAATAATCCGTTGATGTTCCCACGGCAGCTGCCGCGAAGGGTGCGAGGAGGCCCGCGTGAATGATGCGGTGGATCTCGTATTCTGACGGGTATTCCGGCCGGAAGACCCGGTGCGAGCGGCGCTCTGCCAGGATCTGGTCGAGGGCGACATTTCGTTGTTCAAACACATCGGTGCACATGGATATCCCGGCAATCCGTTGGCGGGACGGGCAATTGAAGGTTGTCCATGCGGTAATCCCCCTGTTCGGGAGCGGGTTTATAGGGATCCCTGAAGAATAACTCCTGACGATGCGGTTAAAGGACCTTCTTGCAGGCCGGGTGCCGGATGAGGCGCTCAGGCGGTTCTCCGGGCGTTTTGACGTGGTCGGTGATGTTGCCATCGTTTCGCTCCCCCCGGAGATGGATGCCTACAAACCGGTGGTTGCCAAAACCATCCTTTCCACAAGGAAAAACGTGTACACGGTCCTCAACAAAGTGCAGAAGATTGGATCCGAGCTGCGTACGGCATCCTTTGAGGTGCTTTCCGGCACTACGACCGTGACCCGGTACCGCGTGTTCGGTTCTCAGTACCGGTTCGATGACACA
>NZ_PIZH01000304.1 GCF_002835825.1 Methanoregula sp.
TGTTCCTTCTCGTCGGCAGGGTCAGATTGGTATAAGGGACAGGGAAAAGAGTCTCTCAAAAAAGCCCGTAAAATGCCCGGATGGGAAAAAGGACAAAGGTCACTTTTTTGTGGAGTGGAAGTGTGGTCCACGCCAATGGAGATACGCGATTTTTGGAATTCTTTTTCACAATGCGGCGATTTTTGCCCCTCTTCAACCTGCAAATTGGCGGGCGTCCGGCGCTCCCTTTTTTTGGACGTATTTCAGGAGGTCCGTAAAAAGCCGCTGCCCGGCGGCTTCTGTGACCGTTTTAGAGGGGGGCAGGTTAAATAAGAGTGGTGAACTTCCTTTATAAAGGGTCAAGAGATCCCTTTCACGACGGGGACTGGGACTCAGGCACGCCTCACTCGGCAGGGATCTTATCCCCATGAGCCCGCAGGCACTCAAGGTAGAGCTCGATCGCTTCTTTGGCCATGGTGATGGTTTCGTCTATAGAATCCCCAAAGGTAACACACCCGGGAAGTGTGGGAACAATTGCGGTGTACCCGCCTTCAGGTTCTTTCCGGAGCAACACCCGGTAATCACTCTGGTCCATGATCCCTATCCTCTTTTCTAAGGTTTGTCCCCGATGGTTAAACTCTTCTCTGGAAAGTAATAGATGTGCCACGGTCTCAGGAGGTGCTCCCCTCAACTACCGCAATCTCCTCAGCCGTCAGCCCGTACAGCTCGTACACCAGCGCATCGATCCGGACATCCGTTGCATCGATCTCCTGCTGCACGAGCCGGCGCTCCTGGTCGGTTTTGGCCTTGGGGAGATATTCGCAAAGTGATATCATCTGCGAGACCAGCAGAATGATCTTTTCATGAATTTTTTTCTCTGAAAATGTTTCATAGTCCGGGACGATGACCGGAAATTTCCCGATCGCTGCCGGGCTCAGATGATACCCGCGGTCTGTGTACGGGCAGATGTGCATGACAATGAACCGGCCGAGCGTCGAGTTCAGGATCGCCACCAGATACGGATCGTTCCGGAGAATTGCTGAGAGCATACGTGCAATGGCAAATGCACCTTTGGAATCAAGACAGAATGCCGGGCTGTGCTGGTATGAGGCGAAAATAATTTTCGGTAATGGTTTTTCCGGAAGGAAATTTTCCTGCATTTTTTCCTGCGCACGTCCCGGCTCTGGCTCTTCATGATGGACACGCTGACCGGACACGCTGACCGCGGTTTCTGATCCGCCTTCCAGGTACTGCGCCAGTGCCCGGCATTTCCGGATCTTGCTGCTCCCCGACCCGGCGATCAAAAACCGCGATGGTTTCACCGGCACATAGCGCCGGATATCTGCCGGGCAGAGAAGGGGGAGGAAAAAGCGCCGCGCCCACCAGGCATTCTTTGTCAGCCTGCTCCGCATCTGCCGGTCAACAACCAGGGGATTGTCCACGACAGCATGCGCCCCCGTCCCCATCTCCCCCATGACGTACTCTTCAAGAAGCGTCCCTTGTGCCCGGATCTTCTCTAAGACTTTCACTGTCCGGGTGTCCTCCAGCCGCCATCCCCCGTCATCCAGCATCCGCTGGTCGAGCCGGAAGTCGTTCCGGCCCATAAAAAAATCCGGAGAGACCGTGAAGGGATCGCGAGGCTGCTGGTTGTCAAGCACGAGCAGAATGACAGGGATGTCCCCTTCCGGTAGCGCCCGCGTCCTTTGGGTGCTCACAATCTGCCGGATCTGCCACCCGAGCAGGAAGCGGCGGAACGGACGTGCAGGTTCTGATCGCAGAAATGTCCCGGGTACGAGGGCGGCGATTGTCCCACCGGGCCGGAGGAGCGAGAGCCCGCGCTCGATGAAGTACCCGTACAGGCCGGCCGAAGCAGCATAACTCGCGTAATGCGTCTGGAAGTACTCCTCCCGGGCCTTCACGGCAAACGGACGGTACGGCGGCGGGGCGCCGATCACCGCATCGAATCCACCCTCCGCCATCACTTGAGGGAAGGCGACCCGCCAGTCAAACGCGTTCACGCGCCGGCGTTCTTCGGCATTGAACGGGAAGACCGGCTTTTGGGAAAAATAGTCCGGCGCGATCAGGGCATTCCCGCACCGGATGGTTTCCGTGAGGATCGTACATGCAGCCCTCACCTGGTCCGTTGCGGGCGCCGGAAGACCGGCTTTCCGGCACTCCCCGATGAATGCAAGCAGGAGGACAAGGCGGGCAGCGCTCACGGATTCCGGGTCGATATCGGTGCCGAAGACCGATGAACAAAGGACTTCCAGCAATTCCGGGCAGGACAGCGCCCGGTCGTTTCGGCCTTGTTGTTTCTGGACACGGTTGCGAAACAGTGCAAGAAGAAAGAGCCCGGCTCCGCAGGCCGGGTCAAGGACACGGATCTCCCGCATCCCCGCCGGGGCGCTCCCGCTTCCGTTCCGGACAGCACTTGTTACCACCTGTTCAACAACGTCCTGCGGGGGAATATCGACAGTCCCGGTATAGAGCAGCGCGGATTTCCCGGCCCGGGCAACACGGTACCCCTCTCCCACCTGCAGGCGCGTTGCAACAAAATGATCGAGAACCGCTGCAAGATCCCGGGGCGGGACTCCCGTTCCCGGGGCGGGAAGATCCGCACGCTCCAGCTGGTGGCTCGCGCTGCGTGGCGGCGCGGCCGTGGACGGGGG
>NZ_PIZH01000305.1 GCF_002835825.1 Methanoregula sp.
TTGCTTTGCTAACTTCTTTCCGTATCGGTTTTGCAGGCTTTGAATCGGCCGCAAAATCCAATAACAGGAATTATAGGAATTATTCTTTCTTGCCTGGAGTGTATTCCCGGATCCAGTACTCCACTTGGGGAAGCTGCCACTGGTAATCGATATCGCAACCACCCCACTGTTTCAAGGGATAGATCTTCTGCCCCATCCATTTTTGCGGCAGGATGCCATCCTCCATATGTTCGAGGCATTGCGGCCTCACGATTGAAACTCCCATATCGGCAAACCAGACATCTCCCTGCGAGTCACGGTCACAGTTCAGGGTCTTCGGATCCCCAAAGACCTCGAATGGGACAAAAGGGTGAAGAAGGCCATCTGGCCCGATCTTCCTAGCCCGTAGGGGGCTCCACATGTTATACCGTGAGACAGTAACCGCAGAATCGAAGTCTCGGTTGGCCCGAAGCACGCCCACGCCCTCGTCAATGGTCTGGCCAAGGATGGTGGGCGAATTGCACATCAGAAGGACCATCAGTTCAACGGACTCCCCTTCGCGCTCGAGTTCCTTCTTGATCTCCCGGTAACCATGCACGAACGCGTTCTCTCCGAGGGCCGCGCTGTTACAGAGTTCCTCCGGACGATTGATGATCCTAGCGCCATACCTTCTCCCGATCTCCTTGATCTTTTCTGAATCCGTTGAAACGTAGATACGGTCGATGGTTTTTGCCTCTTTGGCTGCAATCAGGGGATATTCCATGAGGGCCTTTCCCAGAACCGGATGGATGTTCTTCCCAGGAAACCCCTGGCTCCCTTCCCTGCCAATTAGTAATGCGACAATCATGTGAATCAGTTCTTCCTGATCTTTCGGATTTCGTTCTCTCTCAGAGGACAGCGGTCACAGGCCGGAATGGAATGGGCATTTCCGGTCCGGTGCAGATCACGGTAATCCTGCTCCTGAAGGCTATTCCAGGCATCGCGGATACTGATTTCCGAGACATTCCCGAATTTCATCCATTCATAGATATCATGGACACATGGCAGGATTGTACCGTCCCAAGTGATCGCGAGTCTCTGCCAGAGCATATGGCATGCCCAGTCGGATTGTATTCCCCGGTGATCCGGATTCCCCTCTTCGTCTTTCATGTCCAGGTATGCAACCTCATCGACTCTATCCGACCAGAAGTCCGCGTAATCTTTCTCTTTTCCCTCGAGTTCCGGAATTAGAACGGTCTGGATCCTGACCAGCGGTTTTATAGTTCCAAGTTCTTCTTTGATTTTCTTGAGAAGCCCAATGTTCTTCACGACAAGGTCAAAATCCGAACCTACTCGATACTTCTCATACACACTCTTCTCATAACCTTCAAACGAAATGGAGATCCGATCAAGTCCCGCATCAATGAGACTGCGGATGGTTACCTCGTCCAACCGGACGGCATTGGTATTGAAATAGACATCCATCACACCGGCTTTCTTGGCATAGGCAACCATCCTTGCGAGATCCTTGTGCAGCAGAGGTTCCCCCCGGTATGTGAATTTCAGTGAGTATAGATTATGGCGACCTGCCTCATCGAGTATTTTCTTCCAAGTATTCTCCTCCATGAATCCCTTGTTGTATTTGTTGTGGGTGGTTGCGCAAAACGGGCACCGTAGATTACAGGTGTTGGTCGGCTCGATATCCAGATGGAGGGGGAAATCACCGGTTTGGAATGTCTCCGGCCAGATCATCCATTTGTTCCGGTAATTCTTATATGCTGCATCCTCGCGTTCGACAACGCTCTTTCCTGCGATGGTGTGAAAATTGGAATCGGGTTTGACTACCATTCTACTCCTTTTCTCCTAGATCAGGATTCTTTCATTGATCCGGAATTGTTTTGCTGATCGATCTCATCCTGAACCGTCCTGAGACAATCGAGAATTCCCTCACTTATATCCACATAGGTTGAGAGATTTACCCTCATGGGAACATCCGCTTCAAATGAGTAGGGAGTCATGACATAGTGACGCTGTTGTTCTTGGGGGATATAGTGGATCTTGATCTCCTTCCCCAAGATCTCTTGGATCATAAAGAAGAGTTCCCTTATCATTATCCTTTGGTGACCTGTGATGAGGACAGCTTTGTTGATAAACTCATCACTTGTTGCGATCCGTACCGTTTCACGGGAGGCGTCACGAATATGGATGTATTCACGCTCGGAATTGGGGGAGCTGATATACGTAAATTCACCGGTGGTGAGCAACGCTTTACATACCCCATACAGGAAATTCCACTGATTCGATTCGCTGCCATAAAGGCTCCCGTAACGGAGTATCGTATATTTAAGGCCAAATTCTTCTGCATAGGTTTTACAAAGCGATTCTCCAGTCTGTTTCGACACGCGGTAGAACGACCCCCGGTTTCCTGCGGTATAGGCCGAACTGGCATACAGGAACCGGTTCACTCCGGCTTTCTTGGCAGCTTCGAGGCACCGCACAGTTCCCATAACATTGACCTCCATGGTCTTGACCGGCATGTGTCGGGCCTTATCCATGTCGGCTATTGCTGCAGTATGGAAGACAATCTCACACCCATCCATCGCCTGTTCTAAAGCATCCGGATCGAGAATGTCACCCCGTATGCACGTGAGGAGGGACGAGCCGTTTTCACAGTTCAGATC
>NZ_PIZH01000306.1 GCF_002835825.1 Methanoregula sp.
CCACGAAAGAGAAGACGGGACGGGAATTCGTCATCATCGCAAACGAGGAGCGCGGATTTTTGAACAAGCAGGAAACGAATGAACATAACCGCTGATCTCGATACACCCGTGCCGGCAATCCTTTCGTTGTTCCGGATAACAGCCGTCAGGGAACCACCTCCTGCCCCGGGTACATTTCACCCCAATCCCCGCAAGAACCTCAGGGATCCTCTCCCCACCCGCACGATCTCCGCATCGTTTCCGGAAACCTTATCAGGTCAACAATGAATGTAGTAGTGTTATACTCGCTATCGTCCTGTCCCCGGACTTGGGACGATAGTTTCTTTTAGTCATGAATTTTAATAAAAAACAATGAATGATCGCGTTGCTGTTTTTATTGACAACGGCTATTTATCAAAAGTCCTGAATGATGGGACAAAAATTGACTTTTTGAAATTCTGCACTGCTGTGTCGGACCGGCATGAGCGTCTCCGGACCTATTTTTATGACTGCAGGCCCTACGTGAGCGATCCGCCAACAGAGGAAGAACGATTGAAGTCTGCCCAGTACATGAAATTCGCGGGAAAGATAGAGGCACTGCCGCGCTTCCAGATGAGATTTGGATAATTACGCAGGCACCGCGACGGGACGTTCGAACAAAAACGTGTGGACATCCTCCTTGCCGTGGAGCTGGTCCGGCTGGCATGGTCTGGCCAGATTGGCTATGCAGCCCTTGTAACCGGTGACAGTGACTTTGTTCCAGCAATCGAAGCTGCAAAGGATGCAGGGGTAATCACGAAACTCTATTATTCGCGCCAGTCTGTTCATGATGAACTGCTCTCTGCTGTCGATGAACGTTTTGAGATGGACCTGGCATTTATCAACAAAGTGAAACGGGAAGGATAACCACGATAGGATCCTTTACCGGGATCCCGCGTTGGGCCGTAACCGGAGTATCCGGATGTCCTCCTGGCGTGAAAAAGAGAAGAGGGGATTTGAGGGGCCCCTGCCCCTTCATCAGATCCCCGCGATGATCCCAACAATCCTCTCCGCGGTCACCGGGTCTGCAATCTCCGCCAGCACCAGGCCGGCGATGGCAAGGAAGAGGGTCCAGAACACTTTTTTGATCTGTTCGTTCTTTCCCAGTACCGCGATCACCGCTTCCGTATCCACCTGCATTGCCTGCTGGATCATCTTCGGGATAAAGACGAAGAGGGGAAGGAAGATGATGACCGCGCCGATCACCGCAAGCGGGAGAGCAGTCTTCTGTGCGAAGAAAACCCCGGCCGGGACCGCGATGGTGGCTGCCATCAGGGAAGCCATCACAACTTCACCGAGCCGGAACCAGCTCTTCTTGCCTGTGATGCCGGCCCGTTCCTCCCCCTCAAGTTCGCTCGTGTCAAACCCCCCGAATGCATGGAGGACCCCGCACCGGAATGCGGTGAGGGCGGAGGTGTTGTCTGCGGGTGTTTCTGTGTTGCTCATTTCCGGTCGTTGCTCCTGTCTGCCGCAGGGAAGGACGCGGAAATGGTGTGGAGAAGGTCATTGTCCTTCTCCTGCTGCACATCCGGGGACTCTCGGCATGATTTTCGGTCGGCTCTCATGGTTCCCCGGAGATCGCGAACTCGAACAGGGGACTGGTGTACCCGCCGTTTGCCGGGCTGAAGTCCCGGGCCAGGCCGGGCCGCTTCCGTCTCCCGGTCCGGAACCGGACCGTGTGGATGCCCGGGGCCCGGGGATACACTCTCCGCCCGGTCACGTCCCGCATCTCGCGGTACGGCGGGACCTCGAACCAGTCCGGCCAGAAACGGACGCCCCGCGGGATATCGGTTCCCCGCATGAGGTCGGTGAGTCTCTGCGGCTGCATGTTGTCGTAGATGACATCGATGATCAGGTCTGCTTCGCCCGGGGTGTCGCCCAGGTCGAGCTCGTAGAAGACCGGATTTCTCCGCACTTCTTCGAGCGAAAGCGGCGTCTCTTTGGTGAGCGGCTCAAGACCGGAGAATGTCCCGCGGTACAGGCCCGTCACGGTTGCGGCCGGTGCGGTCTCAGGGGGCATGCTTTCCCCCCGTGAATTCTTCATGCTCGGCGCGGAGTGCCTTAAACTCCTCCACGATCTCGTCGTACCTGCCAATCTTCTGGTGGATGGCAAAGAGCAGCGGGTAGAGGGGGAGGACTGCGCCGAGGGTTATGCTGAGTAGTTCTGTGTCCATGTGATTACCTCAAAAATAGGGTGAGGGTTTTTCGTCTACGCGAGCGCCGGGACGGTGTCCGCCCAGGTCTCGATACGGGTACGGATTGCGTCATCCGAGTACGAGGTGATGCTGACGGTCTCGCGGCTGAACGTGACCATGTAAATCTCCCCGCTGGCATCGTGGCACTTCAGGGTTGCCGAGTAACTTTCGTTCGGTGTGTCCCGGACTGCAGTTCCCCCGTGGGCGGTGGCCAGGTCCGCGTTATTCAGGAGCGCAGTGGCACCGGCATTGAACCCGGCCATCGTGTTGAACTTTGCCGAGTCGTTGCCAACGGACTTGGCATCGTTGTCCTGGTACACGACCTTTGCCACGTAATTTTCTTTGGTCTTCTCCACCGGCGCGTGGTTGACACCAGCGCTCTCGTAGGCTGTGCAGGCAAACGGGTTGTCGGTGATG
>NZ_PIZH01000307.1 GCF_002835825.1 Methanoregula sp.
AAAGAGGTTGTGAATACTATCATTACACATATGGGTTGAACGGAGTGAAAAGATCAATGACTTCGGAAGATATGGACGGGATATTCGAGAAGAATCACTCCCTGATGATAACAAACGTTGTGGTGGAGAACAAGAGTGTCGACAGTGTCATCGATGAGAAGGGTATCATCACCTCCATTGGGGAGATGGCGGGAAAGGAGTGGAAAGGCGACGAGGACTTCTTAATTGACGGGAACGGCGCCCTTGCCCTCCCGGGGCTTGTCAACACGCACACCCATGCCGCGATGACGCTCCTGCGGGGCTATGCCGATGACATGATCCTGCAGGACTGGCTTTCCCAGAAGATCTGGCCGCTTGAAGCCCACCTGAAACCTGAGGACATCTACTGGGGGACGAAACTAGCCTGCATCGAGATGATACGCTCCGGCACCACCGCCTTCAACGATATGTACTTCATGATGGACCAGGCAGCAAAAGCTGTAAACGACACCGGCATCCGGGCCGTCCTTTCGTACGGGTTCATCGACCTCTTCAATGCAGAGAAACGGGAGGCCGAGTGCAAGGCCACCGAGAACCTTGCAGCGCACATAAAATCCCTGAACAACACCCGGATCACGGCTGCTGTCGGGCCGCACGCGATCTACACGGTCTCACCGGAAGGCCTGAAGTGGTGCGCCGAGTTTGCACAGCAGCAGAAGATCGGCATCCATATCCACCTGTCCGAGACCGAAAAAGAGGTTACCGACTGCGTTACTGCTCACGGCAAGCGCCCCGCAGCCCACCTTGACGCCTGCGGTATCTTAACCCCCCGCACCGTCGCTGCCCACTGCTGCTGGCTGGACGATGCGGAGTGCCGGCTTCTTGGCGAGCGCGGCGTCTCGGCTGCCCACAACCCGGTCAGCAACATGAAGCTTGCAACGAACCGGGCAATGCCCTACGCTGCCCTGAAAGCCGCGGGGGCGAATCCCTGCCTGGGCACGGACGGGTGCGCCTCGAACAACAACCTCGACATGTTCGAGGAGATGAAGGTAGCAGCCCTTCTCCAGAAGTTCTTCTGGAACAATCCGACGGTCCTCCCGGCACCGGAAGCCCTTGCCATGGCCTCGGCAAACGGTGCAAAGGCGCTCGGTCTCCCCACCGGCCGGCTCGCTGCAGGTACACCGGCCGACATCATCCTCGTCAGCAACCACGATGCCTGCAACATCCCGCTCCACAACGCGACCTCGAACCTCGTCTACTCCACCAACGGCAGTTCGGTCGAGACCACCATCTGCAATGGCCGTGTGCTGATGCTCGACCGCGGTATCCCCGACGAGGCATATGTGTTGAACGGGGCAGCGGAAGCGGCGTTCGCCCTTGTCGAGCGGGCACGGTCAGCGTAAGGAATCTCACATGAGGGTGTCTTCTCCGTTTCCACTGCGGGCCGGTGCCTGCCTCACCCTCATCCTTGTCCTCGCTCTTCTTTTTGCCGGTTGCACATCCTCCGGCACACACTCCGGCCTGGTTCTCAACCAGAGCACCACGGGCGACCTGAAAGCATATTTCCTGGATGTCGGGCAGGGCGACTCGTCGATCATCCTCTTTCGGGACAAGATGATCCTGATCGATGCCGGTGACACGGACCGGGGCGACACGGTTGTCCGTGCCCTGCAGGATCTTGGTGTGAGGAAGATCGATCTCCTCGTGGCAACGCACCCGCACGCCGACCATGTCGGCGGGATGCAAGCCGTGCTTACGAATTTCGAGGTCGGCAAAGTCCTCGACTCCGGCCTTCCCACATCATCGTCCCTGTACGAGAAGTTCCTCTCTACGATCGACCGGAAACAGATCCCCTACATTGTTGCGGAACGGGGCCAGACCATCGATATCGATCCCGCGCTCCGTATCCTCGTGCTCTCGCCGCCCAAAGAACGGGCTGGCGAGGACCTCAACACAAACAGCATCGTCCTCCGGGTCTCGTACGGCACGGTGAACCTGCTCTACACGGGCGATGCCACGGCTCCCGCGGAAGAAGCCATGGTAAGATCCGGCTACCCGCTGGACGCACAGGTACTGAAAGTCGGCCACCACGGGAGTTCCGGCGCAAGCTCGGCAGCATTCCTTTCCCGTGTTAACCCGCAGGTTGCCATCCTGTCCCTGGGGAAAGGAAATGATTACGGACATCCCCACAGGGAGACGCTCGAACGGCTGAACGCTGCAGGTCCCATGATCTTCCGCACGGACATGGACGGAACGATCCGCGTGGAGAGCGATGGGAACACGCTCTCGGTGACGACAGAGAAAGGCGATGCGGGCTTCTGGAACCAAGCGGTCACGGCAACGACCCCGGCCTCCGTGACCAGCAATACGGTTACACCCCTGCCAACGATCACCCTGAATATGACCGAACTTGTATCGTCCATCCCTGCAAATGTGACAATACCGGTAACGCTTCCTTCGGTCCAGCTCGGCAATGCCTATGGCATATACATCAGCAGGGTGCAGTTCGATGCACCGGGCGATGACCGGCTGAACCTGAACGGCGAATGGGTCACGGTGAGTAACCGCGGAGAAGAAGCGGTCCTGATCGCCGGCTGGACGCTCTCCGACAAAACCGGCTCGGACACGTATACCTTTCCGGC
>NZ_PIZH01000308.1 GCF_002835825.1 Methanoregula sp.
GAATTATCCTTTGGAGTGTCTGGAAATTGCCCGGATACTGTTGGAAATCTTGTGTCTCATAAAAGCGAAAAAATGAGACACAACAGCATCTTGTGTATCACTGGTGAGACACAAAACCTCTTTGTATCTCACTTTTGTAGGATTCCGATACGCAACGGTCCCAAGGAATTTCCGAGAAATTATCCGCTGCTGCTCTCGGTGATCGCGATCAGCCGTGAGAAGCGGTAAATCGTCGGGCTCTTTCCTTTCCCTTCCCGGCTTACTGTGAGAATATCCGCTTCGGTCAGTCCCTTAAGGATACGATGGGCGCTCGGCTTGGGAATTTTTGACTCCGCGATGAAATCAGCGCTCTTGAAGATCGGACGCGAGAAGAGCGTGTCGATTGCCTGGACTGCGTATTGGGAATGCGTTGCCTCGGGGACCTCTTTTTTCATCTTCTCGTAGAGTTCGATGATCGCCGTTGCCTTCTGGTTATTCTCAGTGGCCTGCTCGATGAGCGCCTGAAGGAAGAATCCTATCCAGCCGTTCCAGTCGTTATCACGGGAGACTGCAAGCAGATTGTCGTAGTATTCATCCCGGTGGGCCTCAAGGTACGCACTGATATAGAACATTGGCGTTGACAGGATCTTTTTGTTGTAGAGGATGATGGGTACCAGCATCCGCCCGATTCTTCCGTTCCCGTCGCGGAACGGGTGGATGAGCTCGAACTGTGCCTTCAGTACCGCAAGCTGCACAAGCGGATCCCGTTCTTCACTGTGCAGATAATTCTCCCAGTTCGTGAGCGCATCCGGTACGAGGTTCGGTGGCGGAGGGATGAACGTGGCCCGTTCGATAGGAGTACCGTAGGGAGCAATGTAGTTCTGGATGCGGCGGATCTCCCCGGGCTCCCGGTCGCGACCGCGGACGCTGGTCAAGAGGATGCGATGAAGATCGCGGATCATATTCGCGCATATCGGCCGTCTTCCCAAGTCTTCGACAGCAACCCGCATCGCCGACCGATAGTTAATGATTTCCTGAATATCCAGCCGCTTTTCCGGAGTAATCTTGTGTGCCTGGTCTGCTTCGAACTGCAGGACCTCTTCAAGGGATGCCTGCGTGCCCTCTATCCGTGACGAGAGCACTGCTTCGCGGATGGTGAGAGGAGAAAGAAGGATCTCGGGATTGATAATGCCCTGGAGCAGGCCGTCATACCGGGCAAGGGCCGCATTCGCTTTCCCGATTCGGGGAATATGTGCCATCCAGTCGATATCACCGAGTGGGAGGGTCCGGGGTGAATAAGGCTCCATTTCTTTTTCAATATAGTGTCCCGGAGAATATTAGCCTTGGCAGAGGGATTCTAACCAGAAGAGTAGATGCTGCTATGGGGATTCGAACCCAGTCGCGAGCGTGAGAGGCTCGCATGATTGGCCGGACTACACTATAGCAGCAAGTTGCCCTCTAATGTGGGCGATGTGGATACTTATATCTTTTTACGGGGGCACGGCACGGCTTTGGCATTTTCCCCGCTCCCCTTTTGCACAATCAACTATATCTCCGACCTGCGGCGATTACTATAGGCAATGAGTAGTCTTGAAGACCAGATCAAGGAGCTCGAAGACGAGTTAGTCAAGACGCCCTACAACAAGGCTACTTCCAAGCATATCGGACGGGTCAAGGCAAAGATCGCACGGCTGAAAGACGAGGCCGTGAACCGGGCAATGAAGTCCGGGGGCGGCGGGGAAGGGTACAATGTCAAGAAGTCCGGCGACGCGACGGCCGTCCTTGTCGGGTTCCCGTCTACCGGTAAAAGTACGCTCCTCAACAAGCTGACCGGGACCGAGAGTGCGGTCGGGGCATACGCGTTCACCACGCTCACGGTCGTGCCCGGGGCGCTGGAACACAAGGGTGCGAAGATCCAGCTCCTCGATATTCCCGGGCTTATCGCGGGCGCAGCAATGGGCAAGGGCCGGGGCAAGGAAGTCATCGCGGTGGTGCGGAACGCGGACATCATCATCATCCTCGTGGATGTCTTCAACGAGGCGCACTTCGATGTCCTCATCAAGGAACTCTACGATGCCGGCATCCGGATCAATGTGCGGAAACCGGACATCACCATCAAGAAGTCTTCAGTCGGCGGTATACGGCTTAACGCGGTCGGCACCCTGGACCTCGACATCGAGGAAGTCCGCTCGATCCTTGCCGAGTCCAAGATGATGAACGCCGACATCCTGATCCGCGGGAACGCAACGCAGGACGATCTCATCGATGCCGTGCAGGGCAACCGCGTGTACATCCCGGCGTTCATCGCGGTCAACAAGGTCGATCTCGTGGACAAGGAACGCTACCTGGAGATCGAGCACGATATCGGGGAGCGGTTCGGCAATCCGCCCCTCATGATCTCCGCAGCGGCCGGCTATCACCTGGAAGAACTTAAGGACGCAATCTACGACTGCCTCGGGTTCATCCGTCTCTATCTCAAGCCGCATGGAGGAGAAGCGGACATGGATGAGCCGCTCATTATCCGGAACGGCAGCACGGTCGAGGACGTCTGCAACAAGCTTCACCGCGAGTTCGTCCAGAAGTTCCGGTATGCCCGGATCTGGGGCAAGTCGGTCAAGCACCCGGGC
>NZ_PIZH01000309.1 GCF_002835825.1 Methanoregula sp.
GCTGGGAGGAAAGGAATCATGATCCGGATTGGCGATGTTCTGGTCTCCCGTGGCGAGGGGGGGGTGTACGGGGAGCGTATGCTTGCCGGTGCCCGGGTCTGGGATCCCTTCCGGAGCAAACTTGCGGCTCTCTACTATACCGGCACCGGCATCGAACTGGCACCGGATATGAAGGTGTTGTACCTTGGTGCTGCAAACGGTACTACGGTTTCCCATGTTGCCGATTACGTGGAGGTTCTGTACGCGGTTGAGTTTGCCCCCCGGCCGATGCAGGACCTGCTGGAAGTGGCACGGCGGCGCGACAACATCGTCCCCCTCATGGCCGATGCATCCCGCCCGGAACAGTATGCGCCCCTCGTGGAGGCAGTCGACCTGCTCTACCAGGATGTAGCGCAGCCGGACCAGGCTGAAATTCTCATCAGGAACTGTGCATTCCTCAAACCGGACGGGACGGTGATACTGATGCTCAAGACACGAAGCGTGGATATCCGGAAGAGCCCCGAAGAGGTATTCCGAGAAACGATTGAACGAATGGCAGCTTTCGGACTTGAGGTCATCGAGAGCACCTGGCTCTCCCCCTACCACAAGGACCATGCTGCGATTGTCTGCAAAAAGCGTTCGCAGGGAGATGTGTGAATCATGAATGGCATTCGTGTGCATTCTGTCGGCCCCCTCTCGATTATCGCCCTGCTGCTCCTGATTGCACTTGTTATCCTGATCATCCCGCTCCTGTTCCTCGGGCTTGTCGGGGCCGCCTTCACCCGCCTTGGCTTCTCATGGATCGCGGCGCTTGCGGTTGTCCTCCTCATGCTGATGGGAAGTCTTGTGAACATCCCCCTTTACCGGATCGAGCGGGACATGGTCCGTGTCGAGACCCCGGAAATACCTTTGTTCGGGACGGGAAATTCCTTTGCCCGCCAGCCCGTCTGGGAGACGGTGGTTTCCCTTAACCTTGGCGGTGCGGTAATCCCGCTTGCGGCCTCAGCCTATCTCCTGTACAGGGCATACGTTGTTGAAGGAAGCGGGATCCTTCAGCCTGTTGCAACCGGCGTAATCATCGTCGCCATCATCGCCTGGCTTGCTACGCGATCTATTCCGGGGTACGGGCTCCGTGCCCCGCTCTTCATGCCCGGCCTTGTGGCAATCCTCAGCGGGCTCCTGCTCACGGGGGGAACGGGGCTGTTTGCCGCGGTAACGGCATTCGTGGCCGGAACAGCCGGCACGCTGCTTGGTGCAGGCATTGCCCAGTTACCGCGTATCCGGGACCAGGAAATACCGGAAGTCAGCATCGGGGGGACCGGGATGTTTGGGGCAATCTTCCTTGCCTGTCTCCTGTCGGCGGTTATTGCCTGAAGGATCAACTGCATCAAACGTGAAAATCGTAAAAGAAAATAGCCCGGAGCAGATTCGAACTGCTGTCAGAGGATCCAGAGTCCCCTATGATTGACCGCTACACTACCGGGCTGCTTGACCCATACTTTTTGCAACTGTTGCTTAATTAAAGTGACGGATAAGCTGCCGGATCAGGGCTTTTCACACGCTCTTTGCCCGGTCACAGCGCTGGCAGGCCCGGCATACTTCCCTGACCGGCTGGATGAGTTTTCCCTTCCCGCAGAATGGTTCGATATCGTGTGCATCGCGGATGAAGTAGATGTGGGGGACAAGCGAGATGTGGGTGTAGGTCCCACACGGAACTCCCAACTGGTCGGCAATGGATTTCTGGAGCTGGACGAGGGCATACATATTGGCTCCAGCGGCCGTGAGCATGTCGTTGGACCGGAAGATCACCCGCATGGTGAGTTTTCCGTCGCGGAGCACGCACTGGATGAGCTGGAGGCAGGGGCAGTCGTCGAGTTTCTCATCGATAACCGGGTTCCAGGTAATCGCGATTGCTCGCCGTGATACCGGAGAGGCACGGAGTTTGTCGACAATGTAGGCGATCTGGTCGACATGAACCGGCATTCCTTCAGTAGTCAGCCGCTCTCCCCAGTCAAAGAGCCTGCCATGGTAGTCATACTCAAACGAAGCTTTCGATCCCTGCAGGAGATCCTTTGCATACTGTTCGACAAACTTCTGCTGGAACCGGGAGTGCGGGCTCACGAGCGGCTCAGCTAGAGGAGTATCCACCTGCATGGCGATCTCTTCGAACTCGACCGTTGCCTCTTCGTCCTCGGTCTGGAGCACCCATCCCTTCTCCAGGATCATCTGGATGACCTGTTCGTGCGCCTTTCCTATGCTTGGTGCCCGGATCACTCGCATGTTCTGATGTTTGTCATGGCAGGTTGTATAATTGTTGAATTGTGATTTAGGTTTGGGGATGGGTGGTAATATTTGTTATACTTAGAATGTGCAAAATGTCAGTTTGAAGTGAATTTCTGGACGGATTTCGACATACAATCTATGTGGTAAAGGGTGGAAATAATGTGTGAACGAATTAGATAACACCTTTGTTTCTTATACTGGTTTATTACATCATTCACATTTCATTCCTGGATTCCAATGTCGAATAATGTGCATCCGTGATCACCACTGGTTAATCAATATTCAAATTACGTGCGCGTAATATAGGGTATCGGTAAATTATCCATTGTATCTGCGAC
>NZ_PIZH01000310.1 GCF_002835825.1 Methanoregula sp.
CGCAGGATGTATATCCCCGAATTCGCATGACAATCTGACAACTGCTCCCATTAATACAACCAGTAATGCAATTCCCACGACATGTCCGACATCGGGAAACAACATCTCCTGGATCCAAGTTGATCCTATTCCGTTAAACCATACCGCCGGGGAGCCTCTGGTAATAACCGGGACAACAAATATAAAAATCGGCGAGAGGCTGCATGTATCCATATTACCCCCGTATAGATTTGGAATGGTCAGAACCAATGTGAAACAATATTGTGATCGCTGGGAAGGAGAAACTGCTGTAATCCAGCAGGGAAATTGCAGTGTGAACACGTGGTTGTTCTCGGATAGTGACCTGACACGAACATTGTCCCCATCATGTCCGGCATATACGGTGATCGTATCTGTTACAAATAGCACAATCAATGGCGGTGAAGATGAAATTAGAATTGTCAGTAATTCAGGCTGATAATTCCCAGATACAGCCCTTATGTGTTTTTCAGGCACAGGGACCATCTCATCGCCCGCATGCGTGCGGGGCCGGACCCGGGTCCGGTTTAGTACCGGACCCGTCGTCAGGTGCCGGAATATCAGAATCCGTTAAGAGTTGTGCGGGAAATGCTTTTTCATTAAACATCCCATGATGGTTCTGGTAGTAGATAATGTCCGGTAAAAATCAATCACAATCCTGTATACGATCCGGAATTCTCCCCTGCATGGGGATCCTCTTTGTTGTGCTGCTGAGTGCCGGATGTACCGGTGCATTTTCTGGCATACAGAATACCGTGCCGGCGACTCCGGTTTCTTCAGGTACTGCAACGAATCAGACCCCCAATACCAGCACATTTGATCATCAGATAACGATGCAGGTTGTCATGGTGGACGAAAATGCACATGCTGCATATGCTACAGTCTGGCTTACTCCCTCTGCACGCATTTATACACTTGCAAAAAATATTCCGGAGTACAAGTCCTATATCGGGTTGATGGAACAATCCATAAAAGACGGCTCGTTCCTTACTTTCACGCTTGATACTCAGGATTCTTCGCAAGGTTTTTCGATAATTAAGAATGTTGTGAAAGGCGTGCAGCCAACATCTTCTCCAAATGGAGAGAAGGCAGTGCAGGTACCGCAACCAGCATCACCTCCGGATGGAGTAAATCAGGCAAATCAGTAACGATGCAGGGTATCAGGTCAGGTTACCCGAAATGATTTCTCCAGAGCCAATAATCCTGAACAATGAAAAACAGTGCCAGGAAATGTTCCCGGCACTCACGCCTCCGGCGCCATGGCAGCGAGCGGCGTTCCGTTCCGGTCGATCTCGATGAGCCCGGCCGCTGTGATGAGAAAGAACCGCCAGGTCCCGTGCTTTGACCGGAGCCAGAGCTCGGCCGAGACTGCCGCGTCCCGGGCGATAACCCGGAGCTGTGCGATCTCGTCTTTGAAGTCGTCTGCAATCTCGTTTGCCGCCCCGAGGATCCGGGCAGAGAACATCACCCGGATGAACGTGATCGGAAGCTTCGAGACGATCGACAGGTCGTAGATCCGCTCGGGGCTGAGACCCGCGAGCTGGACAATGCCACGGAGTTGTGCGATCGGGATCGCTTCGCTGAGCGCCCGGTGGGGCCGCGGGCCGCGGGTCACCGGCAGCACCTCCCGGTGATTTTTCGGTTTGTTGCCGGATTTTGTACCGGCAGGGTTTTGGATTTTTTCATGTGTTGTTACCTCCTTTTTGTTGTGAAGTCGAGGAACGCTGATGCGTTCTTCTCCTCCTCTGGGTTCTGATGAACCACTCGGATGTCGCTGGGGCCCCTTTGACAGAATCAAATTAGTTCGGGGTAGTTAAGCGCTTGTATGAATAAATCCGGAAACGCGAAAACAGAGCGGTTTGGTGGCGATTGGTGGCGAACGGAGCGTAATGGAATGAGATTGATGTGCGCAAAAATGGGAACCATATTTGGTTAACTTGTGGGACCTTTCGTCGGAACCGGGTCCCGGGATACCACCATCCTGCCGATCTGACCCACAGTTCCTTAGCCGGACCGGTCTTCGTGTGCTGGAACACGGCTATTTATGGCCTCAGTTATTCCCGTCGACAACGTATGGGAAATTCCGGGTCCAGTTCCGCGTTTTTCCGAATTATGACCTCTGATTTTGATGATTTTTGGAAAAGAGGTACAACCGGGCTCGCAGCAGGCTCCGTTGTACCGGAATTCCCAACGGTGCCTCCAGGTCCCCTGAGAGGCAGGTCTCCGACGGAGACAGTACCTGCCAGGGGCACTCCGATCTTTACGGCTGAACTTGGCCGGGCCGGCATGGATCGATGGACCCGGGATCGAAACGAACGTGAGCCGTCGTCAGCTGGTCACAAGAAGTTCATCGGTGCGTGGACCATCGCCTGCTGTGCAGGAAGGATCACACCGAAATACGTTGCAAGGGCGAGTATCATGCCAAAGATAGCGAGGCATACCAGAAATTTTACGAGATTCTTCATGGCATCGGATTGTGTTGCTTCAGACATAGGTATTCGTTACCTCATATAATTCATAAAAAGGATATCTTTCGATACGTCGCACGGGAATTCAGCCCGATGCCTGGTTCCTTGCTC
>NZ_PIZH01000311.1 GCF_002835825.1 Methanoregula sp.
CAAAGAACGCGAAGATCGGGCCGCTGATTCCTCGGATCCTGCCGGGCATCCGGGGCACAGGGCCGGGCTTTTTCATTCCCAGATCTGCCGGCTCGTGACAAAGGACTGCCCGCACTTTGCATAGAACTGCTGGTGGCACTCCTCGGCAGGCCAGAATGTTGTGGCGGGGAGGATCTCCGTCAGGATGGGCAGGTCTCCGTAACGATTTTCTGACGCCAGCCGGTCGCGGGAGGTTGTTGCTGCCGCTCTCTGTTCGGCATCATGGTAAAAGATCACGGAGCGGTACTGCGGGCCGGTATACTCCCCCTGCCCCCCACCCTGCGTCGGGTCGTGCATCTTCCAGAATGCATCGAGGAGCGCCTCATAGGAGATAACCGCCGGATCAAAGACAACACCCACGGCCTCTGCATGGCCGGTGGTGCCCGATGCTACCTGATCGTAGCCCGGTTCGGGCACAGGACCCCCGGTATAGCCCACGACGGTCTCCAGCACCCCGGCGAGGTTCCGGAATGCGGCCTCAACATCCCAGAAGCATCCGGCGGCAAATGTCGCTTTCCGGTATGTGGGGTCATCTGTCATGGAATAATCGTTGGCGCCAGGTATTTTTGGGTGTTGCGATAGGATGCGGAAGCGCGCCTCTCACTTCCGGAAATTCATCTGTTTTGCCGTGAGAAGCCAGTGGAGCTCCCCGGATGGGCGCTCGGTGAAGGAAACGTCGCGGATCTTTGCGAGCGCCCCCTTGGTCATCGCGATCCCTGCATCCTCGTTTCCGGAGATGATCCTGCTGATGAGTGAGGAGAGGAGCGGCTCGTGGCCCACAAGAAGAATGGCAGAGGATTTCGCGTGACGGCTGATCTCGTGACAGACTGCATCCGGTTCGCTGCCCGGCACAAGCACGTCCCATGACAGTGGTCTCTTTTTGCAGTCCAGGACCCCGGCAATAATCGCGGCGGTCTCCTGCGCCCGGGCAAGCGGGCTTGCGGCAATGAGATCGAACTCCAGATCCTGCGCGGCCATCCAGAGCCCGATGCCAACGATCTCTTCGGAGCCCTTCTTTGTCAGCCTGCGAGAAGCATCACCGCCTTCCGGCGGGCTGTCCTCCGCTTTCCCGTGCCGCAGAATATAGATATCCACAATTTGTCTGGTGTGCTTGCTGGAGATAAGCATTGGGAAAAACAGGGATGCCTGTTCGGCCGTTACAGGTCTCTCTTCCGGGAGCAGAGGAAGAGGAGAATGACGCCCACTGCCGCAAGTGCCGGGATGGCTTCAAACCCGGGCACCTGTTTCCGGGTTGAGAGCCCGGTGACGAATTCCGAGGTCGACCCGGCCGCGATCTCCGTGATGGTCTCGAAATCCTGGTACCCGTCCAGGACCAGCCGGATCTTGTGCTGCCCGGGTGCAAGCCCGGGGATGGTTGCCGGGCTGATGCCCTTCATCTGGCCATCGATAAACACGAGCGCACCGGGCGGGGTTGTCGTGATCGAGAGGGAACCGGTTGTTGCTGCTGCCTGCCGGGACTGGGGCGAACCGGGCGTCTCTGGTACTGCGGTGACAGGGAGCGTTGAAGTGGCTGATGACGGCGCGGACGATTGCGCTGCAAGTAACACGCTGACCTGCGGGGAATCCGCGGTAACGATGACCTCCCGGACCGCATCTTCATACCCCTCAAGCCTCAGCGTTACGGTATGCCGGCCATTGGACACGGCTTTGAGGGTTACCGGGGTAATCCCCCGCAGAGAATTGTCTAAAAAGACATTCGCACCCGGGGGTTCCGATGCAATGACAATCTGTCCGTATTCAGGTGTAGGTGTGGGGGTGGGCATGCCGACAAGGTGTTTGATCTCGATGACCGATGAGGTGATTACCCTGCTTTTCGCATCCAGCTCCTGAACTGTGATGAGCGGGAGTTGAGTTCCCTCTGGCGTAGCTGCAGGAACCAAGCCTTTCAGCGCGATATCGACAACAACCTCCTCCCTTGCAGGATACGAGAGCTCGTACCCCCCAATGGTCAGGATCTTCCCGCGGTCGGCAGGCCGGGTATTCTCTACCCCTCCGATGATGACCGTGTATACCCAGACCGGATCGTCAAGCGTTGTCACGAACCGGAGGTCATCAAAGGCAGAGAACGGAGTGCCCGAGGCAACATACACCTTCGTGGTCATGTTCACGGAATCGCCGGGGTTGAGGATGGCGGGATCTACCGTTGTTGAGGAGACAGAGAATGCCGTCACGCAGGGGACGAGAAGGAGCAGGACAAGAAATGCGCCCCATTTCAGGGAAGAAGAATGCATAGGATCACGTCAGATTAGAGTAAATCGCGGGATCTGAATCAGCCTGCCGGAGAACGCGGGTAAAAATTACTCGAAGAGCCGGTAATTCGGCGCTTCGTCAGTGATCATGATGTTGTGCGGGTGGCTCTCGGTCATACCGGCGTTGGTGATACGGACGAACCGCGCTTTTGTGTGCATGTCCCCGATGGTCTTTGCGCCCGAGTAGCCCATTGAAGACTTGAGCCCGCCCACGAGCTGGTAGATTACGTTACCCACGTGGCCGACATAGGGGGTTACCCCCTCCACGCCTTCGGTGAA
>NZ_PIZH01000312.1 GCF_002835825.1 Methanoregula sp.
GTATACATCAAGGTATACAAAATTCATTGCGCGGTCTTTGTGCTGCTGCCTGTCATCCTTGTTACCTGGTTATGGTTGTGCAAATCATGAAGTCAAAAGATATTGCTATTGTGGGAATCCTGCTTGCTATCGGAGCCATCCTCCGGTACTTCCTTGCGATGCTCCACACCCCCCTGACACCGAACATGATCATCGCATTCTACTGTCTTGCGATCATCCTGATACGGCCTAAGATCCTGGAAGCGCTCGGTATCGGTCTTGTTGCCGGTGTCCTCTCGATGCTGATCTCGAGTTCGATGTTTCCGCCTGCCAATATCATCAGCGAGCCAATCGGTGCGCTGGTTTGCTTTGCTCTCTACGCGATCCTCCGCGAACGGACAAAACTCGCTCCGACAGTCACCACGTTCCTTGCCACCCTGGCAAGTGGTTTCTCCTTTGCTGCCATAGCAATGATGTTTGTTGGTGCAAGCGTGCTCTCCAGCCCCAAATACGGGGGTGACATTATGGCCTTTGTCGCGGTTTTCGTGCCAATCGTAGTCATAACGGCAGTCTTTAATGCAATCGTGGTCCAGTTCCTCTACATCCCTTCCAGCAGGGTGCTTCTTAGAGGACAGGAATGATCGAACTAACTGACATAACATACACGTATCCCCACACGGTGCAACCGGCCCTGCACCGTGTCTCCCTTTTTCTTGAAAAAGGCCGGTGCGTAATGGTGACCGGCCCCTCTGGCGCCGGGAAAACATCGCTCTGCCTTGCAGCATCCGGAATCCTGCACCATGAATATGGCGGGAAGAAGGAGGGTTCTGTAATTGTTGATGGGAAAGATGTGACAGCGTATACTACCCTCTCGGATCTGGCGCAGAATGTCGGGGTCGTATTCGATGATCCTGAAGCCCAGATGATCTTCACGACCGTTGAAGAAGAGATCCTTTCGGCACTGGAACATCGGGGCTTACCTGTTTCTGTTATCGAAGAGCGGCTTGCGTGGATCATGAAAACAACCTACCTGGAAAACCTCCGGGGCAGGTCTCCGCATCATCTCTCCGGCGGCCAGAAACAGCGAGTTGCCCTTGCCGCAACGCTCGCGCTGGGCAATGATATCCTCATCCTTGACGAGCCGACATCAGAGCTTGACGAGCATGCAACAAAAAGGATTGCGGATATTCTCTCAAATCTCAAGGAGCAGGGCAAAACCATACTCCTGGTAGAACACAAGTATCACCATTTCCGGGATATTGTTGATACCCTTGTCATCATGGAGGACGGGGCCGTAACAATCAAAGGCATACCAGAACAGGTTCTGCAAAACGAACGGATCCGCGCCATGGTTCTGCCGGACTTCTCAACAATCCGTAAAGCAGTGCCACCCGCATCAGATGATGGCCCAATCGTATTGGTACAGGATCTCCGCTATTGTTATGGCGACGTTGAAGCCCTTTCCGGGATCAGCCTTGCCATCAAACGGGGTGAGTTCGTGGCTATCGTTGGAGAGAACGGATCGGGGAAGACAACACTTGTAAAGCATTTCAACCGGCTCCTGACACCAACAAGCGGCAATGTCATCATCAATGGGAAAAACACAAAGGATTGCAGTATCGCAACACTCGCCCATGATGTCGGTCTTGTTTTCCAGAACCCGGACCACATGTTCTTTGCTGATACCGTAAGGGAGGAGATTGCGTACGGCATTCACAACCTCGGTATTGCAAAAAGTGATGAGGTCATCGATGCTGCGCTGAAGGATGCCGGGCTCTCCGGATCTGCTGACCTCTATCCGCGGTGGCTCTCGCGCGGAGAGCGTCAGAGACTTGCGATTGCCTGTGTGGTTGCCATGCAACCGGGTGTCATCGTCCTTGATGAACCTACTACCGGGCTGGACGGAAACGAAGCAAGAATGGTCATCGATATGCTCAAGGATCTCCAGGAAAAAGGGCACACGATTCTCATTATTACCCATAACCGGGAAATCGCTCAGCACTGTGCCGATCGCGTCATCCTGATGGAAAACGGAAAGGTTGTTTCCGATACCGGGGGTGCAGGACAATGACCGAGATCCTCCAGTATGTCCACAAGGATGCATTCCTGCACCGGCTCCATCCCTATACCAAGATCTTCTTTATTGTCCTTGTCTCGCTCATGGCGATCATCTCGACAAGCATCCCGTTCCTCTGCCTCATGGTCTTTGCCATGCTCGTGTTTGCCGCATATGGTGAGCTTTTGAGGGAATCACTCCAGCAGCTCAAACTGATCCTTGTGATGAGCATCATCTTCATTCTCATCACGATCATCACCATGCCCGGGGGAGAAACACTGGGATATGTTATTCCGTTAGGAGTCCCGTTCATAGGGGGCTTCATCCCCATCACGAGTGGCGGGCTCATGATCGGTATTGTGCTTACTCTCAGGTTCATTATCCTGATATTCGCGTTCCAGCTCTTCCTTATCTCAACCCATCCACGGGCCATTGTACATGCCCTGGTGAAAGTGCGGCTTCCCTTCTATTCTATCCTGATGCTCATCATCGCACTTCGTTTTCTCCCGACACCCCAA
>NZ_PIZH01000313.1 GCF_002835825.1 Methanoregula sp.
CTGTGGCGCGCAACATCAGAGTGTTTCAAGAGACAGTTCGAATACTGATAAGCACCTACCCCACTTCTTGTAAGAGTATTCTGTTCTGCAGGGAGGTTGACGAAGCGTGGTTTTCCGGTAGCTGAAGATGTCTTGTGGGGCCGGCAGTGTAGTTGTCCGCTATCTGCTCATCGCATCTCCCGTGTCAGCAGCCCTTGACCCGCACACGACCCCCCGAAGGACGGCTCCGGACCATGCGGACCGGCCCGAGGCAATTCTTTTTTAAAAAACCCATATCGCGTACGTTGCCTGTGACCAGGACACCCGCATGAACGGCGTTATCCGGTACATCGAGATCATCAGCAATGGCAGCGGGGTGTATCGTCTCAGGCAGATCCGCGACGACTACCTTGTTACTGCCTCGTCCATCCCCCTGATGCAGAAAGCCTCGGAGATCGAAAAGGCCCGCGAAACTCTCGGCGCCTCTGCCCGTGAATTCTCCACCGAGACGCAGGCACAGATGCTCCGCTTCAACGGCAGCGCGGATAGGATGCAGGAATGTATCCGCAGCATGGCAAAGTCAAGCGCGGTCAGGAATGCCGAAAGCCCGGATGGCGGACTCTGGCTCAAAAACGAGTCCTCACGGCTCGTGCTCTTCAACCGCGACGCCATTGACCGGAAACAGATCATCGCCGAATTGGGGAAACAGGGTGCCAACACAACGGTAATTCGGAACATCTCGCTGCGGATCGAGGCCCAGCGCCCCAACATCCAGGGCGCCCTGATGAACAAGTCCTCATCAGCGCTCCAGTCCGCCAATGCCGAGATCAAGGACCTGAACCGCGAGTTCCGCAGGAACGTTGCGGATGCACGAGACGCCCTTGCCATCGCGATGAAGCGCGATGCGATTATGGCCTTGAAATAACCAGCGCACATCTTTTTCTGTTGGCTGCCCCAGCCGGCGCCCGGTATATCCCGCAAACATCATCATGCCGGCAGGCCAACGGAACCCTGATACTATGCGCCTGCACTGGTACCCTCTCTCCGGGAAAGATGCCGTCTTCCTCATCCTCGTTTTCGTCATGAGCGGTATTTTCAGCCGGGTCCAGCCGTATTTTGTCTCTCCCTCTCTCCTTCCGTTCACCTACGTCTTCTTCCTCTTCCTCCTCATGCTGGCGTACTTCCCCCTTGTCAGGCCAAAAGACCCGCTGGCGCTGGGGAAGTTCCTTTCCCTCCTCCTCGGGGCGATCTACGCGATCATGATCATCATCATCGAGATCCTCAGCCGGCATAACTATTCGTGGGGCAGCGTTGTGGTCCTTGCCGGGGCAGTCCTCTCCCCGCTCGTGGCAGCCGGAATCTACCATCTCCTCTTTGGGCGGCGTCCCCCGCGCTGAGCCGCGGCCGTCTCCCTTCGCTATCTATTTTCTTCTTGTGCAGCAAATCCTGTATACATGGCTTCTTTTGTCCACCGCATAGAAGTTCACTTCACCAAAGACCCCCGGCTGAAGACCCGTACGGACCGTGTCCGTTCGCTCGGGTTCCCGGTCGAAGAGCTTCACCTTGCCGATGTCTATACGATCGCGACCTCTGCCCGCGACTTCACCCGCGACGAACTGGTCCAGGTTGCGCAGCAGCTGGTCAACCCGGTGGTGCAGGAGTATATGGTGGACGAAGCTACCCTGCCGCTCTTTGACTATGCCATCGAGGTCGGATTCCTCCCGGGCGTGACCGACAATGTGGGCACGACCGCCCGACAGACCATCGAGGACTTCCTCGGGATGAAATTTTGCGAAGGGGAAGCGGTGTACTCCTCACAGCTCTATTTCGTGCGGGGCCAGATGCCACGGCCGGCACTTGAGAAGCTTGCGGCAACGCTTGCAAACCCGCTGGTCAACCGGGTCTATATCCGCACCCGTCAGGAGTACGGAAAGAGGGGGATGGACCGGATCGTCCCCGCAGTCGAGCTCCATGAACTTTCCACCGCCGGACCGGTGGACCTTGAGATCAGCGACGCAGAACTCATGAAACTGGGGAAGGAAGGGATTTTGGATCCCCAGACCGGCCAGCGCCGGGGGCCGCTTGCCCTTGACCTTGCCCAGCTCCACACTATTCGCGATCATTTCCGCACGCTTGGGAGGAAGCCGACCGATGTGGAACTCGAATCGCTTGCCCAGACCTGGAGCGAGCACTGCAAGCACACGATCTTTGCGTCCGCCATGGACGACGACGTGCCACGCGGGCTGTACAAGACGTTTATCCAGGCGGCGACAAACGAGATCCGCGAGGCAGCAGGGGAGAAAGACATCTGTGTCTCGGTCTTCTCCGACAACTCCGGTGCGATCGTCTTCGATGACGAGTTCATTGTCACGCACAAGGTCGAGACCCACAACTCCCCCTCCGCCCTCGACCCGTTCGGCGGTGCACTCACCGGCATCGTGGGAGTGAACCGCGACACCATCGGATTCGGCCTCGGGGCAAAGCCCTGCATCAACATCTATGGTTTCTGTGTCGGTGACCCGGAGACCGGCCCGGTCCTCTTCCGCGGGAAAGACCGGTCAAACCCGGTC
>NZ_PIZH01000314.1 GCF_002835825.1 Methanoregula sp.
ACCCAAAGCCGATAGGCCCCCCGAGCAGTTTCTGTGGCCCCTTCACCATGTGGCCGACCTGCTGGATCTCGGTAAGCGTTGCGGGAGTTCCCCCGAGGTATTTCCCCGGTACGGTGACCCCCGCGATCATGACCAGCAGGTCAGCCTTGTTCACATCGCCGGCCCGGAGCGGCTCTTTTCGCAGCTGGTCGATGGTGAGGTACCGGACCGAATATCCGCGGGATGCGAGCGCACCTGCCACGGTGCGGATGTAGGGCGAAATATAGGGGGGGACACCGAGGCACGCCGGCTCATCCACATACCCGTCGAGGATGAACGCGGTGCGGGTCATGCTGTAATCCCGATCAGGGCAAGGAGCTTCCGTGCCCAGAAGAGCTTTCCGCGTTTTAAGGGGTCAACATCCTTGTCGTCAAGATCGAACCCGGCGAGCGCTATCTGTGCTGCCCCGAGTTCGTGCGCCGCAAAGGCGGCCCGGTCGCCGTCCGTGAAGCCCCCGAAGTTATGCACGTGCGGCAGGGGAGCAGCCTGTGTTGTCCCCACGATCCTGCCCGGGAACCTGGGCACCCAGTGCTTCAGGAGCGGGATGTTATCGCCGTGGGCATGGACCACCACGATCGTTCCCTGCCGGTTCATCCCGATGAGCCGGTCGGTTGCCCCATCGAGGTCCGTGAAGACCGCATCCGGCAGGATACCGGCATCGTCCAGCACTTCCGCGGCGGCATCGGCTGCAAAGACCACGCCGTGGACACTGTCAAGATCCTGTTTCAGGCACGGGGCATTCCCGCAGACCGTCACCTCATTGCCATCCGTTATCGTGACAAGCGAGATGAGATTGTCGCGGTCAAGGAGCGACGCGAGGATGCGGGCCGCCGCCTCGTCTCCTGCCCGGTCGAACCCGAAGTATTCGAGGATCTCGCGGTAGTGGGGTTCCCATTCTGAATAGTGCATAGAGTTCGTCCGGTTCAGCCGGTTTTCTTCATGGGGAGAGACACTCACGGATTGCCGTTCTTCTTCCCCTCGTTCTCAAGGCCGACAAGGGTCCGGAACTTCTGGAGGACCGGCTCGATCACGATCCCGAGGAGTTTCTCCTTATCCTCCACCTTCCCGAAGTAGTTCAGCGGCAGGCTGGCCGCCCCCATGTTCGGGTGACCGCCGGCATCGCCCATGTCCCCGAACGCCTCCGCAAGGGCATTGCCGATGTGGAGCCGGATGTCGCGGTTGCGGGCCGATATGACAATCGCGGAGTCGGTGATCCCGTACACGAGCGCTGTGTTTACACCCTCGAGCGTGATCAGGAGATCGGCTGCCTGCGGGAGGGAGTCGCGGTTCATGACGTAGCCGACGTTCGCAAAGAGGTACCCGCTCTGGACCTTCCTTTCAAAGATCGCTTTGCCCATCACGTCGAGGGTCTCCTGCGACATGGAGGGCGACATGATCTTGTCGAGCAGTTCCGCGTCCGTCAGGGGCAAAAGGAAGCCCGCATAACTCAGGTCCTGCGGGGTGACGTTCCTCTTGAACTCCTTTGTGTCTGTCCGTATACCGTAGAGCAAGGCAGTTGCGACCCGCTTGTCCACGGGGATATCCAGTTCCTGCAGGTACTGGGTCATGATGCTTGCGGTCGCACCGACGCCGGGACGGATATCGATGAAACTGCCCTGGCTTGTCGTGTGATTCCCCTCTTTGTGGTGGTCAATGATGATGTTGATCTTTGTCTCCCGGGGGATGTCATTGTTGGCACCGGGGCCCGAGCAGTCTACGAGGGCAAGGTAGGTGCACTTCGCGAGCGCGTCGGGCGTGAGGCGCTCCATCTTGATGTCCAGCAGGTTGACGAAGGTCCGGTTCTCCTGGTGGCCGATATTGCCTTCGTAGAAGATCCGGGTGGTAAGGGACTTGCTGTTCGCCTTCCTGGCAATCTCGGCAAGGGCCATGGCGGAGGAGATGGCATCCGGATCCGGGTTCTTGTGGGTGATGATCCCAAGCGTCCCCTCCCAGCCGGCGATCATCGTGAAGAGCCGCTGGGCGATCCGGCTCGAATGCTGCTTTTTGATCTGGAGGACCGCGGACCGGGCCACGACCTCCTGCGGGTAGAGGACGACCTCGGCGCCGGCAGCCGTCAGCTTCTGCCCGTTCACCGGATCGGTTGCCCGGGCAACCACCTGGACAGACATGAACCGCTTTTTTATCGCGAGCACGGCAGCAAGGTTCGTGTCGCCATCACCGGTCATGACGAACGCGATCTCGACCGGGGGGAGCCCTGCAAGCATCTCGGACGAGGTGATGTCGCGCTGGTACGCCTCGAACTTCTGGTCTTTAAGGCTCCGGACCCGGGACTCGTCCCGGTCAACAACCATCACCCGTTCATGGTCCTTTGAGAGTTCAAGGATGATGTTGAACCCGTTGGTCCCGCACCCGAAGATCCCGTATTTGACCGG
>NZ_PIZH01000315.1 GCF_002835825.1 Methanoregula sp.
AGTGTTAGTGCAGCCGTGGTAGACGAAACTGACGACAACATCTCCGCGATCACAGAGCAGGGTGTCGCTGCGGGCCTCCTCTGCCGCATGACCGAGATCTGTTTGGAGACTGCATGGCATGGTGCCCGTGACCCTGGTCAGCTGGTAATGGACCTGAATGCTATCGGCGCGGTCAGGGAGGTCAGATCGTACCAGCCCTTCGGGCATATCTTCGGGTCGCGTGTCATCATCATCGGCGGCGGAGCACAGGTTGCGCAGGTCGCCCTCGGCGCCGTGAACGAGGCCGACCGGCACAACATCCGTGGCGAGAGGATCTCGGTGGATACCATCCCCCTTGTCGGGGAGCGCACCCTTGCACTTGCCGTGGACGCTGTTGCACGCCTGCCCCGTGCCACTATCCTCGTCCTTGCGGGATCCATCATGGGGGGCGAGATCTCAAAAGCTGTTGACCGTGTCCGCGAAGCAGGGATACCGGTCATCGCGCTCAAGATGGCGGGGACCGTGCCGGAGCATGCCGACCTTGTGGTGACCGACCCCATCCAGGCAGGAGTCTTTGCCGTCATGCACGTTAGTTCCAAGGCGGTCTTTGATATCAACCGTGTAAAAGGACGGGAATTCTGAGTATGGACATCATCAAAAAGGCCGTTTCTGTCCTGATGCATGACGGTCTCGTGGTCTACCCCACCGAGACGGTTTACGGCCTTGGCGCCGATGCATTCTCCGAAGAGGCAATCCGGAAGGTATACGAAGCAAAGAAACGCCCGATCGCAATGCCGGTCTCGATCGCCGTCTCCGACCGGGACATGCTGGGAGCAGTCGCCCATATCGAACCATGGATGGACGGCTTCTTTGAGGCTTTCCTTCCCGGGCCGGTGACCGTTGTCCTCCCCGCGCGGAACTGTGTCCCGGAAGTCCTGACCGGGGGGACCGGCAGGATCGGGATACGGATGCCGGCCCACCCGTTTGCCCTGCAGCTCATCACCGAGTTCGACGGCCCGATCACGGCAACGAGCGCAAACCTCCACGGGGCAAAGGACCCGCAGACACCGGACGAGTGCACCATCACCCACGAGCTGCTCATTGACGGGGGAAGGCTGCCCGGCACCCCGAGCACAGTGGTTGACCTGCAGAAAAAAGAAATTATCCGGAGCGGGGCTGATATCGAAAAGGTCGCATCGTTCCTGCGGTCATTGTGAGGTTTTTTGTATGCTGCCCGTCCGCCTGCGTGATTTTATCGAAGACGAAGATGGCTGGCTCTATGCTGTCTCGACGTACGACAACACTGACCGGATTGGCTGTGTGCTCCGGTACGTTCCCGAAGAGAACGGTGCCCGCATCCACCCTTCCGGGCGCCGCTTCACCAAGTACGACTTTGAGGAGGCGTATGCCCATATTGCCCGGTTCAAGCCGGAATATTCCGGGCTTCTCCACCACATCCCTTACAGCGATGTGAAACGCATCCTCAAACCCGACCAGGAGATCGAAAGGATTGCTTCCACTCACCCCCGTGTGCAAAAACTCGTCAGCCTCTTTGCCCAGCCCCGTGGATCTGTGGGGTGCACTGGTTCGCTCCTCTGCGAGCTGGAGAGCGGGAGTTCGGATATCGACATGGTGGTGTACGGGAAGAACTGGTTTGCTGCCCAGGCATTAGTCCGCCAGGCAATCCGCGAGGGAAAGATCGAGGGACTTTCAGAAGAGATGTGGCGAAAAGTGTATGAGAAGCGCAAGCCCGAGATCGCATATGATACCTTCGTTCTCCATGAGCAGCGGAAGTGGAACCGTGGGCAGATCGAAGGCACGTATTTCGATATCCTGTTCACGCGTTCCTACGAAGAGATCCGGAGCGCTCCGTCCGGACGCGGGACGGTGCTCGGAAAAGCAACCATCGAAGCAACGGTGACCGACGCCTCGCTTGCCTTCGACAATCCCGCGGTGTACGAGGTGGAGCATGAATCGGTATCGCGGGTCCTCTCGTTCACTCACACGTACAGCGGGCAGGCGCTTGTTGGTGAGACTATCGAGGCCTGCGGCGTCCTCGAAGAGCATGGCAGCGAGCAATGGCTTGTCGTAGGGACCACCCGCGAGGCACGCGGGGAATATATCGTATCAAAGACCCTGCTCGAATCTTAAAAAAAGGATTTTTGGGGGCGTGCAAGGGGGCCTTCATTACCCGCTTACAGCGCAACGTCCCTGGATTTCTTGTTCGCCCGGACTCCCCCGGATACCGGCACGGCGCCAGACCTCCACCGCATCCTCGTACTGGTCCGGGAACCGCGCTGTTCCGGGAACGAACCGGAACTTTTGCAGGATATGCTGCATGACCGGGCGGGGCATGACCACGCTCACATCGTACCCACCGGTCAGCCACTGGCGGATAAGCGCCTGCGTGTTTCCCTCGTTTTTATGCCGGGAGATGATATAATGGAGGATGAGCCGGTTTCCCGCTTCTCTCTCCAGCCAGCCGGAGAAGAGGTCTTCGGTGAATCCCAGTGCATCGCCTTCTCTTGTACCAGTCTCAATACGGTGTGCTGTCATCTG
>NZ_PIZH01000316.1 GCF_002835825.1 Methanoregula sp.
CACAATTCTTTTTTAGCATCCCTGACGACATACTACGAGAGTACCATGCCCCGTGTCCAGAAAAGAAAATACGAAAAGATCGATGATGCCGAGATCGATCTGGTCATCCAATGTAGTGACAGCCATGAATTCTACGAGCGGTACCGCGAGACATTCCCTACCCGGAAGAAAGGCATTGACAGCATCAGCAAGATCTGGAAACGACGCGGGGAATTCATTAAGAAGCAGCAGGCACTCAACCCGGAGCTTGTAACAGACAGTCCATCAGGTCCCGAACTGGCCGCGGCACTTCAGGCACAGAACACCATCCTTTCTGAGTTCAGCACCCTCATGAAGGAGCAGATCAAGGTGAGCAGGGAGATCCTGTCTCGGCTCCCAAAACAGATCCAGAAGGATGATGAACCGGTCCACTCTATGGCACCGCAGAAAGTGGCAGAGGCTCCGGCAACAGCTGAACACAAGGAGTCGGCAAAGAAACTCCATGAAAAGCCCCGTGCTGATATCATGATCGGGTCTTGACCGGCCCCTCCCTTTTCAGACACGCCGTGCTGACTTTAATATCTCCGGCACCAACATCATTAGCACAAATTTTCCGGTCGGGAAATTTGGAAAAAACATCCACCCCCGTAGTGTAGCGGTCAATCATGCAGGACTTTGGATCCGGCGACACCAGTTCGAATCTGGTCGGGGGTATGTAACAGAACGCCCTGTTTTTTGATCCACCCCTCGGTCGCGGACACACCGAAAGCGATCTCCTGTGAACGTGAATGATTTCCTGCAGAACGCGATGCGTGAAAATTGGATCGCAAAAACAACGACACCATTCCTGCATTGTCTGTTGCCTGCATCAAACCCGAACGCAGGGAGAACCCTGGCCGGGTAGTGAAATTCATTCGATATCCTGCAATGCCCCGACTGACTTTTCAGAATCTGCCATACCCTTTAATAGCTCTCCGGTTATCTCCTTATCTGGGACAACAAACCATGGCAGCGGACCGGGATGGAGCTCGAAAAGGGACTGTGATCGGCTTGGAAAAAGAAATACAGGATATCACAGATACCATCGAACGCTTCGGGACCGGTGCACCGGATCACATAGCCATCATATCAGAGCCTATGGGCGGACGGAGCACCATCGTTTCCGAGATCCGCCGCATCCATGGTGATAAAGTCCATTACCTCCCGCTGGAATTCGTGATCTCCCCAAATAGTCTTCCGGATTTCTCTACCATCAAAGAAGACATCATCCTGATCGACAACTGCCGGTTCCTGGCCACCCGGAGGATCGGGGGATTTGATGTCCTTGATACATTCCTGCATGCACAGATCTCGTCAAAGAAACTCTTCATCACAACGTGGAATGCGTTTGCCTGGCAGTACCTCTCAGCAGTGATGAATATTGAGGCGTATTTTCCCGTGATCGTCTCCATCGCCCGGATGGACACGCCCGTTCTCAAACAGGTGATCCTTTCCCATTACGAGCCCGGGGAGATCCTGTTCCTCGAAGAAGGGGCAACCGATCGCTCGATGTTCTACTCCATGATCCACAAGAATGTTCACATCCCTCTCACGAAAAATGACTTTTCCATCCCCTGGGTAAAGTCAAATTTCACCGTAATGCTCCGGGGACTGCCACGGAAAAAACACATCCAGGTATCCATTGAGGACGTGATCTTCGAGAAGATCAACCGGATTGCACGGGGAAATCCCGGTGTAGCGCTCCTGCTCTGGGAGTCCTCCCTGAAAGATAACACCATATCCCTTGCGTCAATCAGCGAGACTCTCTATGATATCGATCTCGATACCAACGAATCTTTCATCCTTACCATTATTTTGTCCATGAAATCCCTGCATGAAAAGGACCTTTCTGCGATAGCCGGTTCGGAGATGGATATCCAGCGGGTCCTCTACCGCCTTGTCCAGCAGGGTGTTGTCAGGGAGGATGCCGGCTATTACAGTATCCCGCCGTTTGCCCTTGGGCCGGTTATCGAGTACCTCAAAAAGACAAGGAGGTTATGGTAACCATGGCCGATGTCCTGCTCTCCAATGTCACCGCGGAACTTCCGCTCAAGACGATCGATGCAAACCTCATCCTGTACGTCATCTTCATCATTGTCATAGCGTATGTCGTCACCTGGCTTCTCAGTTTCATCCTGATGCATATATCCGAGCGGATCGGCTGGTACCGGACCTCGGTCACAATGATCATCCCCCTCCTGAAACTTCTTGTCTATCTCGTTGCCATCTATTACATCATCATCGCAATCATCGAGCCCTCCCTCACCCAGATGATCGCGTTCTCCGGTCTCTTTGGCGCAGCCATAGGTTTTGGATTAAAAGACCTCTTTGCCGATATCGTCGGTGGCGTGGTGATCATTTTCGAAAAACCCTATCAGATCGGCGACAAGGTGACCATTGGTGACCGGTACGGGGAAGTAATCGATATTGGCATCCGTGCAACCCGCATCAGGACCCCTGCCGACGAACAGGTATCCGTTCCGAACTTCACCATCTTCGTGCAGCCTGTTACGAGT
>NZ_PIZH01000006.1 GCF_002835825.1 Methanoregula sp.
GGCCCAGATCAAGGCAGCCATCGAGGGCAAGGGCGCCCCGACCGCTGCGTAAATCTTTTTTTTAAACCTCCCGTCCTCCGATGGCGACGGGAAAATAAAAAGAGTGATTCCGGTTACGCCCGGTTGATCAGGTTCACGGCGTTGACCATTGCCTCGACTGATGACAACACGATATCGTCGCCGCTGCCGCTGGCATCGAAGATCCTGCCGCGCTCGTCCTCGACAGCGATGGTCACGTGGCACATCGCGTCCGAGCCGCCGGAGATCGCCTCGATGTTGAACTCCTTGAGCTGGAGTTTTGAGGGAGTGATCCCGAGGATGGCTTTCAGGGCTGCGTCTACGGGGCCGTTCCCCACAGCGGAGAAGACATGCTCTTTCCCGTTGACAATCGCCTTCACGCTCGCGGTCGGGATAACATGGTTGCCGGTCATGATAGCGATGTCCTGGAGGTCGAGCACCTTGTGGTTGAGCTCGATGCCCATGACGGACTCGGCAATCTCGTAGAGGTCGGCGTCGGTCACGCGCTTGCCCTTGTTCGCCACGGCTTTGACCTTCTCAACGATCGCGTCGAGCTGGGTGCCGTCCGGTTCAATATGGACATCCTTTAACATCTGCTGCACCGCGTGCCTGCCCACGTGCTTGCCGAGCGTGAGCCTCCTGCGGTGTCCGACCATCTCCGGGGTCATAATGCCCGGCTCGAAGGTGGCCGCGTTCTGGAGCACGCCATGCGAGTGGATACCGCTCTCGTGGGAGAAGACGTTCTCGCCCACGACCGGCTGGGTTGGCGGGATGCCGATGCCGGAGAACCGGGAGATGAGGCGCGAGGTCTCGACGAGCCTGTCCTTTTTGATCCCGGTCTTAATCCGGTACATCGACTCCATGATCATCACGGTCTGGGCAAGGTCGGCATTGCCGGCCCGCTCACCAAGCCCGTTCACGGTCACCTGCACCTGCGAGGCGCCTGCCTCGACTGCTGCGATGGTGTTTGCCACCGCGAGGCCGAAGTCGTTGTGGCAGTGGACGTCGATCGGGCACTTCACTTCCCGGTTGATCCGGGCAATCAGCGTCTTCATCGCGGAGGGCGAGATGACGCCCACCGTGTCGGGCACGTTGATGATCGTGGCACCCGCGTCCGCTGCGGTCCGGAAGACCTCGATGAGATAGTCCCAGTCCGTCCGCGTGGCATCCATTGCAGAGAACATGCAGAGCTCGGAGCGCTTCCGGATATGACCGATGATGTCGGCCGTGATCTCCAGGACCTCTTTCCTGCTCTTGTTGATCGTGTTCTCCCGCTGGATGTCCGAGGTCGGGATGAAGACATGCACCATATCGACATTGCAGTCAAGGCACGTGTCAACGTCCGCTTTCACGGAACGGGCGAGCCCGCAGATCACGGAATCCAGGCCGAGATTTTTGATAGCACGTACCGTCTCTTTCTCGGCTTTCGAAGATGCAGGGAACCCTGCCTCTATCGCGTGAACGCCGATTGGGGAGAGCTGGCGGGCAATCTCGAGTTTCTGTTCGAATGTGAATGCAATACCAGGGGTCTGTTCTCCGTCACGTAATGTCGTGTCAAAAACAGTCACTTCTTCACGAGCTGCGCTATCGGTGAAGAAGACGATCCCCCGCAAAATCCTTGCGAGTAGTCATACAAAGAGATGGGAACCCGGACCATATAAACGATTGCTGCACCAGATTTCCCGGGATTTCTCTGCAACGCCAAAACAACACGGGACCGTCAACGGAAACGCCGCACGGGTGCAGTATATCCTGCAGCCAGTCCTGCCGGCAAGGGATATGCGCATCAGATCAGTGGTCGGATTATCCGGGGATGTTGTGGGGTATTTTCCCGGAAATACACGATGATCTTACGATACGTTTAATAGTAAACTTGCCCTACATTAGTAGCGCAGTGCCCCGCCTTAACTCAGCCTGGTAGAGTGCGCGGCTGTAGTATGGTTTGCCGATTCAGGCAACTGCGCGGCTACCGCGATGTCCCCGGTTCGAATCTGGGAGGCGGGATTACTGTAAACAAATGCCCAGGTAGTGTAGTGGCCTATCATGATTGCCTGTCACGCAATCGACTCGGATTCGAATTCCGACCTGGGCGTACTCTTTTCGGGTTAGCCACCCGGAATATCCCATCCTTCCGGGGCAAACCGGGTTTTACGGCACCGGGCTGTCAGACTGATGAGCAGGCATCTGATACGTTTTAACACAATGTATTTGATTTCCGGATTCGCAGATAGCCAGTAAGGATACAGCCTCTGTGAAACTCGACATTATCCTTGAGGAGGAGGAAGATGGAACCTACTCCGTGCACTGTCCTGCCCTCAAGGGTTGCCACTCGCAGGGAAAGACCCGTGATGAAGCCCTGAAAAATATCCAGGATGCCATCGATCTCTACCTCGAAGTTTCCCGGGAGATGGCCGAGAAGGCGGCCAAAGGGCAGCCAAAAAGCACTCTTGTCGAGATCGCAGTATGAACAAGCGATCGCCATCTCCCGGTTTCGGGCAGGGAGATGGTGAAGGTCTTTTCCCGGATCGGATTTCCTGTCATCTGCCAGAGAGGAAGCCATATCGTAATGGCCCGTAATGAGGAAATTCTTGTCATCCCCGATCACGATGTGGTTGCAAAGGGAACGGAGCGCGACCTGATCCGGGATGCGGGGATTTCCGTTAGTGAATTCAACCGGCTGCTGTAGACTCTTTTTTTTGGGTAGTGTATTGTGAATCCTGTGGGGTCGCATCCTTACGGAAAGTGGATGGGGTAATCACATTATCCGTGCGCGGATACCGGTGCCCTATCAGCCACCCTGTACCCCATAGATCCCGCTGCCGATCCACCATGTCTCATCGACCGCTTTTGCGTACAGCAGTTTCGGGACGGCAGACTTCTGTCCTGCGGCCGTATCCACGAACATCGCATGCGTGAACCCGGTCCCGCTCCGGATAGCATTGATGTTGAGAGCGGTTGTCTTTGAGCCATAGGGATCTGAGTAATCCATCCAGTTTTTGCCAACGCCATCCTTCCAGTGGGGATCTGCCAGGATCGTTCCATTGAAATCTTCAGCCCAGATAAAGAGATCGCCGTTCACGAACTGCCCGTCCGGGTTGTTGATCTCCGCGAGTGTTTTCTCCTTACCGTTCGCTTTTGCGTAAGTTACCGCCCGGTCGACAAGATCGTACAGTTCCGTTCTCGTGTGGTTCCGCACCGTGATGCCGGTGAGGTTGCCCTCGCGGAGCTGCTCGTACTCCGGCACGATGATCCCGGAGAAGACCCAGTACGTGTCATCTACCGGCTCCGCATAGTCGAGCTTGGGTGCATACCATGTCATACCGTCCTTTGTCACGGCCGCAACCGTGTACGAGAACCCGCCACCCGAAAAGGAGAGGTCCCGCATCTCGCGGATGGTGGTTACCCCGTCCGGATCGTGGTAGTTGATTAAATTGATCCGGTTGTTCGCGGTATCCGGCGTGAGGGAGTTAGCGAGCACCGTGCCATTGTAGTCGACTGCAATGAGGGTCAGTTCCCCGTCTGCGAACTGCCCTTTTTGGTCATTGAATGCAGCAAGAGCTGCCTCCTTCCCGTTTGCCTTTGCATATGCCACGGCATTCTTCACGAATGCTGTGAGGTCGCCGGTCGTATAGTCACGGGTCTTTTGGCCAATGCCTGTTGAAGGATAGATCATCCCGAACCCGGCATAGGTGCCGGCGCCGACATAGTACGTACCGTCAACGTCAGCGACAACAGAGAGTTTCGGTGTGACACCCCTCCTGTCCAGCGGGTTGGGGTAATCATAGCTTACATACCCGATCCCGAACCGGGCGGTTTCGCCCAGTTTTTTTACCAGCGGGACACCATACCGGTCTGTCATGTGAAGGATGTTTGTGCCAACGAGTTCCTGCTCGAAAGGCTCGGCAAGGGCGGTGCCGTCATAACTCTCGGCAAAGATGTATACGCCATTTTTTACAAACGAACCGTTTGGGTCATTGAACGCGGTCAGTGCTTTTTCCCTGCCGTTTTCCTGCGCAAAGGCAACAGCTTCCTTCACCTGGTTTGTCAGGCCGGCGAGGGTGACCTTTGCGGGAGATTCAACGGTGGCAGGAGAAGCCGGGGGAACGGATGTCTGGCTCGTGCTCTGCTGTGCAGGCAGGGTCCCGGTACATCCTGCTGCATGGACAAGTGCGGTGACCAGAATAAGAATGAGAATCGGTGCCCATCGTTTCATGGACGGATTCTCTTGGCGCAAAACCATAAAAAAATGTTGATTGCGGGTTGACCCGCTGCGACCGGCATCTCCCTTTGAGGGCAGGATGCGATCCGGAATTCACGGGATGAAAAATTATTCTGCGGCAGGCTGCTGGATCAGCAGGCGCCCCCGGGAAGTGAGCCTGAGAACGATTTCACTGCTGGATTTGCCCCCGTCGAGACATCCCCTGGACAAGAGGACCCTGACACTGGACCGGATGCTGCTCTCGCTGAAACCCGGGTACAGCGCCTGGACAACCTGCCCGATGCGGCAGCTCTGGTTGTCTGCGACAGCCCGGAGGATGGCGAGATGAGCCTCGGTTGGCTTGAAAACCTCGGGTGGGGCAAATGAGATTGCTTTCATTGTTGTTTCTTTCATGATGAGTCCTGGTGATGGTGAAACAGATGTGTTTCAGGCGGGAAAAGAACGGATCACCACTATAGTATATGCGCTCTGACATTATGTAACCATGGATGCCTAGCCCGGGCAGATCCGGTGGATGCAGGGTAAAAAAGGGTTGGCCTGATTGTCTGGTCAGCCGAGTTTCCAGGCCGCGGTATGCTGGGCGTCGAGGGTGATGACCATGGATGCTTTCGTGAGATCGATGGATGCGGGAACCTCGTAGATGAGGAACCCGTCCGCGGCATTGCTCTCCCCGGGCTGGATATATCCGGATACGCCACCTTTCCCGATCAGGTAATCGTACTGGGTGCCCCGGACCCCCCCGATACTGACGTCAGGGCCGGAGAGCGAGCGGTACTGGTAATTGTTCCCGTTGTAGTTGACCATGAACTGTACTGGCGAGGGAGCAACAATACTTTCCGATCCGGTGTCAGTCAGTCTCACGAAAACAAAGAGAAAGGCATTCCCTTCCGAAGGTTTCTGTGTGTTATACCCTTTTTGCGTATCGAGAGCTTCACCCGTCATCCTCTGCTCGCTGGGGCTGTTGAATGAGGGGGATGTCCAGGTATAATCTGCCATAAGGTCTGCCTTGTAGACCCTCGCGGCCCCCGTCTTTCCTCCTATACCAAAGGGAGCGTCAGCACCCGGGGACAGTGTACCCGGCCAGGGTGTTGCTGTGGGGGAGGGCATTGCAGCGGTCTCTGATACAACCGGAGTGGTCGGAATCGGTGTTGCGGCAGGGGATGATGTGCCGGCACATCCGGCACAGAAGACAAGGCCTGCGGCAACACCCAGCAGACAGACAGCGTACCATGGTTTCATGCACTGCATGTGGACGGGACCGGACATAAAACCTTATGTCCCAAAGCAGGTGGCACAGCGCAGGGTTTAATCAGAACTCCCCGGGGTAATTAATATATCAGCGGGTATCACCTTTCCCCATGATGATCGATGCGATAATTGCGAAGGTACAAGGGTTCATCGTGAATCCGGTCGAGAGTTTCCGGGCTGCACGGCCCGATGGGACGGACGTGGCTGTGCCCTACCTTATCGCCCTGCTCCTCGTCCATGCGGCGATGACGGCAATCGTATCCCTCATCGGCATCAGTGTCATGGGAATGCTTTCGCCCATGATGCCACGGTTCGCGATGCCGGTCGTGATCTTCTTTGGTGCCCTGATCGGGGGGGCAATCGTTACCATCATCTTCTCGCTCTGGCTGCACCTCTGGGTGTATCTCCTTGGAGGAAGAAAGGGGCTCATTGAAACGGCAAAAGCAGTCATCTACGGCATGACTCCCGGCATGCTCCTCGGATGGATCCCGTTCATCGGCTTCCTCTTCTGCCTGTGGTCGATCGTGCTCCAGATCATCGGCATCCGCGAAATGCAGGAAATGAGCAGCGGAAAAGCTCTCGTTGCCATGATCATTGCCGTGATGGTACCGCTCATCGTCCTTGTCCTGCTGGCGATGTACTTCTTCATCACTGTGGCCAGTGCTTCGGCAATCTCAGCCGCTCCGTATAATGGCCATTATCCTCAGTTCGATTAATCTTTTTTAAACTCCGAAACCGGAGAAAATCATTGCTTCGGGATGTGATGGGCGGGCGTTCATACATCCATTATAACCGGTTATCCGGTCGTGAATCCGTTCTCTGTAAGAATCCGGGAGATCCACGGCTCTGCCTCTGAATCGGAGCGCGGTCGCTCCTGTTCAATGATCTTCTCCCACAAAGACCGGAGTTCCGTGTTATCAGAATGCAGGGCAAGCGCCCCGGTCACGTACCCGAGAGACTTGCCTGAAGAATCAGAAATCCGCATGGCCACGCACCGGTAGAACTTGCACTGTGCCGGGCTGTCGCGGTGGATGGTGCAGCGCAGGAGATCCCCGTCCGGGCGGAGGAAGCGGCAGGCATGGGGATGCGTATCGGGAAACGAGTGATCCCTGAATATCTCACGCTTGTCCTCATCGATTTCGGCAGTGAAGGGCGTGCCGGTCGAGACCGATTCGCAGGCAAACGAGAACGGCCCGGTCTGCTCTTCGATCACGATATAATCGCCCAGATACATGCAGCAGGTGCCGCACTGGCGGCAGGAGAAGGCCATGGGTATTACCTGATGTACAGTCAGGGAGGGCAGAGTAAAAAAGGGATCGAAGCGTACCGGCTTACCGGATTTTTTCCGCAGCCGTTGTTGCAAGGGTTTTTAAGAGTTCATAATCCGTGCTGGTGCCGGTCAGTGCAATCTTCTCGTACACGTTCTTTTTTGTGAAGATCACGGTATAGGTAACGACAGGCACCATTCCGGAAGTGCTGACCTCCCGCCATGCAATGCTCCGGTCTCCCGTAGGCGGGAATGGTACCTGGTAATCCGTACGGCTGTCCTCTTCGGGAAGCAGTTTCTCTTTTTTCAGGGAGTATGCATCCCGTACGGTCTTTATGGGATACACCGCAATTTCCTGGGAAATGATCGTGATGTCATTCCGGTCTGTGTCCATGCGGTAGTAGGTGACCTCGTATCCCTGCTGCCAGCCCAGGTCGCGGAAGACCTGCCCTGCACCATCATAGGATGTGACCGTCCGGTCTTTCAGGCGATAGTCAGGGGGAAGGTCTTCCTTCTGGAGTGCCAGATCCGCAAGGGGAACTGTCACTACCGGGCTATCGGGCGTTGGAGTGGGGACTGGTGATACCGGGAGCTGGACATAAGGAGGTTCAGATTCTTCGGCAATGCAACCTGCAGAAACAAGAAGGCAGAATATGCATGCCGGAAGAAGCCACAGCCCGGAAGGATATCCCATAGCGTATACCATGGTGGAAGGGGTTTAAATTATAGGTGGATGCCCCGGGTTCTATCCATCCGGACACAAGCGCTATTATCCCGGGCAGCAGAGAATCTTCCTTGGAGATGAAAACACATGCCTTCAGCCAGTATTGCCATGCTTGACAAAGATCGCCACATCCACATGGTCCCGGCAGAGCGGGTACTCATGATGAGTATTGAGCACTCAGCGGCAAGAAAAGTCGACAGCGAACGGTTCGAGATCGAGTGCCATCTCAAGCTTTCCGTTGAATCGTTCCCTCATCCGCTCGAGGATGTTATCCGGTTCACATTTGCATCGACGGTTGTTCCCGACCAGAAGATGATGACCGAGATAACCTTTGTCCAGAACCATATCGTGAAGTCCATCTTTGACAAGAACCTTGCCGGCGATATGACGGTCTGCGCTCCTGACGATCCCCGTTCCAGCGAGATGGGTATTACCATCTCATCGGAAATCAAGGCACAGATGGCGGTATCAAAGCAGTTCCGTGAGGTCCTTATTCGGAACGGCGCCCTGCCGGAATCCGTTGTCTTCGTGCGGTAACCGCCAGGGCCGGTTGCAGCGAAGCGTATACGCAAAAACGCGCATCCCGATAAATATCTTTTTCCCGTGTCAGGTTGAACAACTATCAACCAGATACTATATCAGGCGTGATTATATGGGCGATCCAGATCTTTACCATGGTGAACAGGTCCTGTTGAGAACGCCGGGGGTTTACGTCAAGTCGATCCCGTTTGAGGGCATCCTCACCAACATGCGTATCCTTCTCGTGGACCGTGCGAAGAACATCCTCCCGACAAAGGAGGTCGCGTACGACATGATCATGGAGGCCGAGATCGGGGAGAATGCGATCGGTGAGGAGATCCTTACCCTTACCGTCCAGACCGCGACCGGAGAAAACCGCCAGATGATCCTGACCTTCCCGCAGCGGGAAGGCGGCAAAAGATCACGAGTGCGTGATGACTGGGTACGGATAATCCAGCAGGAGGTCTCCGCTGCGCGTGACGCTGTTGTGCGCGAAACGGTCACCGCCCCGCAGAATGTTTCGGTGAGGCGGAGTGCTCCGGCACGGGCGTATGAGAGCCCGGCTCAGGAAGATACCCCTGTTCCATCTTCTGATGACGTTGTGTACTGCACGAAATGCGGGAACCCGGTCCTTTCAGATTCCGCGTTCTGCAACAAATGCGGCACTCCCATTGTCGCACCTGCCCCGCCGGCCCGGAAGGCTGCTCCTGCACGGCAGCAGGCACCTCCCCCGGTACGGGCGTCCGGCTTTGAAAAAACCATTCCCGGCGCCTCCATGGATTCCCTGCGGACGACATCGCCCCAGGCTGCCCGCCCTGCCATGCCCCAGCAGAAGCCGGCAAAGAAGGGATTTTTGTCCGGGCTTCTCGGAGGCGGGAAAAAGAAGCCCGCAACCCCCCGGCCTGCGGCTCCTGCCCCGGCACGGAAACCCCGGCGGAGTATGATGCCGGGAAAGAACGTCCTCATGGCGGGAGTCATCGTCCTTGCTCTCGTTGTCCTGCTTGCGGCAGGAGCCTTTGTCGTGTACCCGATGATCTCGTCCGGCTCCCCGGCTGAAGGTGAACCATCGTCTTCGGGTGAACCCTCTGCAACCGTTACATCGTCTGCCAGCACCGTAAGCACAACCCCATCAGGCCCGCTGTCCAACACGGGTGTTGCATCCATCACGGTCAAGGAAACCACTGCGCCCACGGTTCCCGTTTCCGGTGTCTGGGTATTGATCAGTTATATCGGCAGCTACAAAGGGACCTACGGGATGTCCTCCGATCTCCAGAACCTGGATAGTTCCGGTTCACGGCTCTTCGAGGTCGTGAATGCAACAGGGACGGTCCATGCTGATTTCGAGAAGAAGGACAGCTCGACAAAGCATGAACTCTCGGTTGCGATCTACAAGGATGGAACCCTGCTGAAAAGCGATGCAACGAAAGAATCGTACGGGAAAGTGAGCGTCTCAGCCAATACCTAAAAGTCAGGTGCGGTTCTTCCGGAAATGGCTTTGAGGAGACACTCTTTCCCTCATGGCCCTCTGCCGGGGCAGATACAAAGCCAGGGTGTGCAGTGGCCACCCCGGCACCCCGTTTTTCCCAACCTTTTATCCTGCGGAGATCAATACTAATGCGGTGATAGTATGACAGCAACCGACCCGTTTCCCAGAAAAGTGCCCTTCAAACCTTCACCGGCATTTGTCCCGTGGTTTATCATCGATTTTCTCCTCATTCTTGGGCTCATTGCCTGTTTCACGGTCCTCCCGATGTTCGTGGCAGCAGGCCCGGAGATTGATGTTCTCTTTCCTATGGCAGTCCTTGCCGGGCTCCTCTTCATCGTGGTCCTCTTCATTGTCTGGACCCGGCTCTATTACGCCACCATGGAATACGAGCTTCACGATGACGAACTGCGCTGGCGCAGGGGTGTCTGGTTCCGGACAACCGGCATTGTTCCCTACAACCGGATTACGAACCTTGACCTCCGGCAGGGCCCGGTGATGCGGTGGCTGGGGATCTCAACCATCTCCGTCCAGACAGCAGGATATTCCGGCCAGGCTGTACCCGAGATCCGTATCGAGGCCATCGAACATGCCGAGGAGCTCCGGGAAATCCTGCGCGGGTATGTCCGGGCGTGCAGCGGCCGAAGCGACGGGACGGGGACCGGCGCGAGTGTTCCCCCGGTTGCTGAATCTCCGGTTGCGACAACCGGCACAAGTATCCTGATCCTTGACGAACTCAGAAAGATCCGGATGCTGCTTGAGCAGCAAAAAAGATAATAGTCTTATTTTTTCTCTTCGAGGGTCTGGGCAGCCGGACCTTTTTTGTTTTTCTGCCATGAGTAGATCCAGTAGCCTATCCCGCCGATGATGATAAGCGGGAGGAGCGTGAACACCAGAATGATCAGTGCATCGATCATTCCGAGGAACCCGGCAATACCTTCATTGATCGTTGATACGAAATTATGCCCTGCCTGCCCGCCAACCGGCTCAGGCTCCTGGAGATAGACCGTGATGGTTGAGAGATCGATCCTGCTGTTGAGGTAATTCAGCCGGCCATTGAGCCGGTCGAGTTCGGTCTGCACCCGGTCGATCTGTTCCTGCACCTTGATGATGTCCTCGACACGGGTGCTCTGTTTCATGATCGCGTTGTATTGAGCGAGCTGGTTCGTGTACGAAGCCTTCCGTGCCTCGAGATCGATATACTGCTCGGTTACGTCCTGCCCGCTTGTGGATATCGACTTGAGCGTGCCGAGGGCCTTTACCCCTTCAATAGCGGCATCGAACGATGCCTGGGGGACGCGGATGGTTACCGTTCCCGTCAGCTGGTTCTGGTAATTCTTCCGGATGTTTGTCGATGAGATGTATCCCCCATGGGACGTTGCAAGGGACTTGAGCGACTCCGCGGCTCCATTGACGTCCCTGACCTCTACGGTGATGTCAGCAGTCTTGATGATCTTGGTCTCAACCGTGGCGGAATCCGCGCCGTAATACTCCGACGCCGATGCGGGCATGGGAGCTACGGCGACAGATCCGGCCATTTTCTGTGATGACTCACCCCATCCGTTATCATAGATCGCTTCAGTCCGCACGACATCCTGCGATGATGTATACCCGGAGGTACTGGCAGGGAGTCCTGTGCACCCTGCTGCAGCGACAAGGGCAATGCAGAAGATCAGGAGCACGATGGCTTTTGGGTTCATACATAGTCCATCGCTGTCCGATATATAAAAACACGTCGTATACTGCGATTTTTTTTGCACTCATGGGGACATTCTGCAACGGGCATTGGCAGATCTGTTGAAAAGAGAACATTGACCTGGCAATCTCCCCCTCACCCGTCGATGAGGCTGGGAACCGCGATGGGTATCAACAATCCTCTGTCGTCTTTTTCTTTAGTTGCAGGAGTCCTCCCTGTACGCATCGTAATTCCCTGCATGCCACAGTATCATGGAACTTTTTATACTCCCACAGGCGATACTTCAATGAAGCTGTATGACAAACGATCACCCCATGGAAGAAAATGCACCAAAAAGACCGGAGAATGCCGGCCAGCTCGAAGCGCTGGGGCTTGAGGATCTGGCGCGGGAACTCCGCAACAACACCGATCCCCTTGTGCGGCAGTATGCAGCCTACCTTCTTGGAAAGGCGCACAACCCGTGGGCCATCCAGCCGCTTATCGAGGCGCTTGCGGATTTTGACAAATCGGTCCGGGAGCAGGCAACCCTTGCGCTTTCCCGGATTGGAAAGGCCGCAATCGAGCCCCTTACCGAAGTCATGAACGAGCCGAAGTGGCAGACGCGGTACCGCGCTGCCGAGGCACTTGGCAAAATTGCCGATGAGAATGCTGTAAAACCCCTTATCAATGCGCTGAAGGATAACCGTGACCATGTGCGGTACATGGCGGCGAAGGGTCTCAAGCACCTCGGGGACTCCGATGCAATCGAGCCCATGATCATCCTCCTCAAAGACGAGAACCCCTACGTGAAGATGATGGCTGTCCGTGCACTCAGTACTATCGGCGGACCGAAAGCGGACGATGCGCTGAAGGCTGCACTGGCAGAGGAAAAAGACGAGAAAATCCGGGAAGCTATAACGGACGCGCTCCGGTAATCCTCCGGAATTCCCAAAAAAACCGGTGTACGCACCACCGGAAATCAAAAAGATCTCTTTTTTATTGTCCGAAATGATATCAAAAAAGACCGGATCGCGACAGCGACCACAGGCTTTCCTGCGGGAATGTACTGCTTGGTCATGCCTTGAGATTTTGGCTCCTGGCCGCGATACTATTCTCACAGCATAAACGAGGATCGGACAGCTGCTGGAATACTTCCCGGAGGCGAGTGGCTGGTATGGTGACGGAAAAAAGTATCATGCGATCGAACCGGTCCTTTTCCTTCTACATCCTCATCTTCATGATCCTCCTGATCATCTGTATCGTTGGCCTCCTCACGGTCAATGCCTATGTTTTCACCCGGGAGAACTTCGACCGTGAATACCAGAACCTGGAGCTCCAGACCGAATGGAATGTTGTCGAGGCACTGCGGCTCACCGACACGGCGACAAATATCCTTGACAACAGCCTCAACGACAAGATGCGGGAAGGGCTCATTAAGGTCAACGCCGAATACGAGCGGGTCGGGGGCGATCCTTCCCAGATGAACCTTGCTGCGCTCCAGGCAGAACTGGGGACCGGGTATGATATCTATATCATTGACGAAAACAGCGTCATTGTTGAGACTACCTTCCTTCCTGAACTTGGCCAGGACTTCCGGTCCATCCCCTACTTTTCCCAGTACCTGACGAAGATCCGGAATGCGGAAGGGTTCTTTCCGGATCGCGTTGTCCATGAACTTCTTGGGGCAGGACAGTACCGGAAATATGCCTACATGCCTACGGCTGACCATAAGTATGTGCTTGAACTCGGCCTTGGCGGGGAGTCTTTCAATGCGATCAACGATGCGCTGGACGACCACAAGAATGTGAAAACAATCATCTTTTCAAACCCGTATGTTGAGGGATACACCTCATTCAACACGCTTGGTTTACGGGTGAATAACAATACTCCTCCACAAGAACCCTTAAAAAGCCAGCTCGCGGAAGTGATCCGGACCCGCAGCAATCTTGAAATTGTCGATTCCGCCAACTCCCGGATAACGCATTTCCTCTTTATCGATCTTCATGACACCCTGTACGGCTCAGATCCGAGCAGGATCGTGATGATCACGTACAATACCCGCCTGATGGAGGATGCCTTAAACCGCCTGCTGATCTATCACATCGTGGTTGCGATTATCGCAATCATCACCGGGTGTATCCTGGCATTTTTCCTTTCCCGGCACATGACCCAGCAAATCAAAGCGATCGTTGAAGATGTCGATATCATTGCGCGGGGCAATCTCAACCACCGGATCCGTGAGACAAATAACATCGAGTTTTCGACCCTTGAGTCCAGTATCAACACGATGGTCGATTCGCTCAAAGCTGCATTCCAGAAGATGCAAGATGATGAGATCTTCCAGAACGAGATGATCGATCAGCTCCCGGTTGCCATCTTCATCACCCGTGCAACGGACGGGAAATACGTCTTCTGGAACAAGATGAGCGAGAGACTCTTTGGGTTCCCTGCATCAGAAGTTCTCGGGAAGACCGATGCGGATCTCTTTTCTCCTGATATCGTCACTGCTATCCGGGAGGAGAACCGCGGGATCTTTACCCGCCCGGGCGAAATCCGCAACAAGATCATCTCAAGAAGTGATCTTGGCGGCACGATCATCCACATGATTATCGTCCCGGTCTTTGACTCGCACGGCACTCCCCAGTATATCCTGGGGATCTCCGAGGATGTCAGCCAGCAGAACATCAACCTCAAGATGGACCTTCTCTTCAGCATAACACGGCACGATATCCTCGACAACCTGTCTGTTATCATGAACCATCTCGAACGGGCCCAGCTCAAGAATACGCACGAGGCAATGCAGCAGTTCTTCGACAAGACCGTCGGGTCTATCGAGTCCATAAGGAACCAGATCGCTTACATGCGTGCGCTCCAGGAACTGGGATTCATCTCGCCCAAATGGCAGCGGGTAGAGCGGGCGTTTTCCGATGCGGTACTCCTCCTGCCAGAACACCGGGCAACTATCAGGTCAGAGGTGGGTGATCTCGAGATCTTCGCAGATCCGCTTCTCCCGCGTGTATTTTTCAACCTGCTGGAAAATTCCCTTCGCAACTGTACACGGGAAAAACCGGAGATCTCCCTCTTCACAAGAATCGAAACAGATTATCTGCTCATCGTATATACCGATAACGGGTACGCGGTTGCGGCAGACCAGAAAGAGCAGATCTTCGAAGGAGGCTATGTCACCGGGACTGTCCACGGTCTCTTCCTTGTCCGCGAGCTGCTCGGGTTCACCGGAATCACGATTCAGGAGACCGGAACACCGGAAGCCGGGGTCCGGTTCGAGATCCGGGTGCCGAAAGGGAAATACCGTTTCCCGTAACTCCCATTGCTTTCTGTTTCTCCAGGGATGTAATCCGGCATATTCCGTGTCGCGGCGGAATCTGCCCGTTCTTCTGCAGCAACGCAATGACTAATATACATGGATTGGGATACTATCCACATACCCCCTTGTGGAGGAACGTTGATGGAATCAAAACTCTACACCCTGCCAAAACTGCCGTATGAGTACAATTCCCTGGCACCGTACATTTCCGAAGAACAACTTACCCTGCACCATACAAAGCATCACCAGGCGTACGTGACCGGTGCGAATGCGATCTTCGAGAAACTGGACAAGGCACGGAAGGAGAAAACGGATCTGGACATGAAAGCCACACTAAAAGAGCTCTCGTTCCACATCGCGGGTTACCGTCTCCACAACCTCTTCTGGGAGAACCTTGCTCCCGCCGGAAAGGGAGGGGGCGGCGTCCCGAAAGGCGAACTGGCGAAAGCGATCGATGCTGAGTTCGGCGGCTTCGACCGGTTCAAAAAGGAGTTTACCCAGGCCGCATCCAGTGCAGAAGGATCCGGGTGGGCCGTGCTGACGCATTGCATGAAGACCAACCGGCTCATCATCATGCAGGTTGAGAAGCACAACGTGAACCTCGTCCCCGGGTTCCGGATCCTCATGGCCCTCGATGTCTGGGAGCACGCGTACTATGTCGATTACAAGAATGACCGTGCGAAATTCATCGAAGGCTTCTGGAACATCGTAAACTGGGATTCTGTGAACACCCGCTTTGTCACCCACATAAAGAAATGACGGTGGATGCTCCACCGTATGGATTCCGGTTATCGTCCCCTCTTTTTTCCTGAACCTGCAGGTTCAATGGTACTACCTGCAGGATTTTTACAATTCATATCCCGTTCATCCCAATACGATAGATCTATGTCAGATGGCTCAACGATCCGGAGATATCGCAAAAGGACATCTCTTGGATCAGCGGAGATCGACCGGTGGCGATATTCCTTCCTGGTGGCGGTCCTGGCCCTTCTGGGAATGGCCGCGATCATCCTCGCTGTCTCTTATGCCTGAAAGGAGATCGAATTTTAAATAGTAATCACACTAACATAACGTAAACATGAACGATGCTCTTGAGGTTGCCCGTCTTCTCGATATCCTGGGAAACCGCAACCGGAGGCGCATTATCGAGCTGCTCCGCCAGAAGCCCTGCTTTGTCACCGAGATCTCCGAGACCCTGATGCTCTCCCCCAAGGCGGTAATCGACCATCTCCAGATGATGGAGCGCGAAGCTATCCTCTCCTGCGAGATGGATGAGCGGCGGAGAAAATACTATTACCTGGCCAACGACATCCTCATCGACATCAGTCTCAAGGAATTGCGGATCGCTGTTCCTGTGCCGGACCCGGAAGCAATCAAAAACGACCAGCTGAAAAAGTCTGTCGCCATGCTGGCACGGATGATCCAGGCGCATGACCAGATCCTTGCCAGTCTCGAGCAGGTCAACCATGACATCGAGAGCAAGATCAACGACCTTGCCCAGATCCATAAGGATATATTCGAAAGCGATGGAGAGATCAGTGTTGTGATCGCCCTGTCTCACCAGCCGCTCACCCTTGCCGAGCTCGAACAAGCCACGGAACTTCCAAGCTCGCGCCTTGCGGAGATCATAAAGCAGTTTGAACGGAAAGGTATTGCAAAAAAGGAGAAAGACCGTTACCTCCTGGGAGGTGTGTATGCAGAATAATCCTGGCGGACCCTATGACGATGTCTTCCAGAACCTTGCGAGGATCGTGGAAGATATCGTGAAGAGCATGCCCGAGAGCCAGCACGCACGCATCATCGGGTACACCATCATCACCCGCCAGACCGCGGACGGCGATCCGGAAGTATTCCGGATTGATACGCCCGATGACGAAGGCGAGATCCCGTATGAGGTTGTCGAGACCGATAACGAGATATTCATTACCGCGGAACTCCCCTGCAACCTGAAGAATGCCCCGTTTGCCGATATCGAGCCGCAGTGCGTGCGGATCGTTGCCGATGACCGGATTACGACCATCATGCTCGAAGGGCCCATTGACCGTGTCCATAGTTACTACCGTGTTCACCGCGGCGTGATGGACATATCGTTAAAAAAGATGAATAATCTCTGATCTCTTTTTTGTATACGGG
>NZ_PIZH01000317.1 GCF_002835825.1 Methanoregula sp.
GTATTGGGACCAATTGTTGTCCCTTTCCCAATCTGGACAGCACCCTGGATGGTTGCATGGCGGCTGATAGTCCCATCATGTGTCGGCGGAATATTCTGGAGGAATCGACGATTCATTTTAAGCAGGTCCCAGGGATATATTGCATCCTGCCAGTCATCAGCTGGAATTCCCTGTATCTTCACACCGCTGGCAATCAGCGAGGAAACCGCATCGGTCAGGTTGTTTTCACGGATATGGGAAAAAAAATCCTTTGTCAGAGAATAAATTCCCGTACTGACCAGGAAACTGGGAGCGTGTGCCGGTTTCTCGATGATCTGGGTCACATGACCGTTGCTGAGCATTACAACCCCGAAATTTGAGGGGCTGGGATGTTCCTTGACCAGCATAGCATTGGAGTGATCCTTAATGCGGGCAATGGAGGCGGGGTCGATGTAATTGTCTCCCGGGAGAACGATGAAGTTGTTCTGGATCTTTGGTTCAGCGGCAAGGAGTGCATGTCCAGTTCCCAGTTGTTTATTCTGGACAATAACTTCAACAGGAATGTCCAGGGTATTGAGATACCTTGTCACCAGTTCCTTGCGGTACCCGACAACGACAATGATATCACGGATGCCGTTTTTTATCAGGGCATCGATGACGAACTCGATGATTGGCCGGTTTGCCACAGGGATCATTGCCTTTGGCCGGTTCTTCGTCAATGGACGGACACGCCTCCCTTCTCCTGCTGCCAGAATTACTGCCTGCATCATTCACCTATCGAATAATTGTCTTTTCCCCAATACATCCTTCTATCACGGTATTAGGTGCAAACTGCGCATCACTGCCGATCAGTGTCCCGACATTGACAGAACAGTTTATCCCGAATTGTACCCCGTCTCCGATAATGGCACCAAATTTTTTCCTGCGGGTATCCTTTCCGCAGACCCGCACATTTGCATGATCATGACGGAGATTGGCAATCTTTGTCCCCGCACCAAAATTACACCCGGATCCGACGACGGAGTCTCCGATATAATTAAAGTGGGGGATTTTTGTTCCATCCATGATAATGGAGTTCTTGAGCTCGGAACAATGGCCGATATGACAACCATCGCCAATACTGGTTGCACCCCGGATATAGGCATGTGGTCCGATCCTGCAGTTCTTTCCAATTGTGCAAGGGCCTTCGATATAGGTGCCGGCTTTTATCACCGAACCTTCTCCAACCGAGACCGGGTTTTTCAGGGTAACGCCGTCTTCGATAATACCTGCATTTGTTGACGGGATAATTTCTAAAAACGAGGTGTTTGCGTCAAGCAGGTCCCAGGGATTGCCGACATCCATCCAATACGTGAGATGGTGGGAGGACAGCTGCTTATGGGCAATCAGTACCGCAAGTGCATCAGTCAGTTCCAGTTCCCCGCGTGGCGATGGTCTGACGGCATCGATAATGTCGAAGATCTCCGGGGAAAACAGGTAAGCCCCCGCATTGATCAGGTTCGATTTTGGGTGCCTGGACTTCTCCTCAAGAGAGGTAATATACCCGTTTTCAACCATGATCACCCCGTAGTCTTCAGCATGATCCGTGGTCGTCGTGCACATACAGGAGGGATTTCTGGTGCAAAGTGCAGCGATATCCTCTCTTTTCAGGACCATGTCCCCGTTCAGGACAAGGAATGGCCCGGTAATATGGTTCCGGGCAGCAGCGACTGCGTCAGCGGTTCCCTTCTGCTGGCGCTGAGTAGTGTATTCAATGTGGATCCCCAGTGATGTCCCGTCACCAAAATGCCTGCGTATCTCCCGTTCACCGTATCCCACAACAAAGACAAACTCAGTTATGCCGGCATCCCGTGCTGCGATGACGAGGTGCTCCATCATAGGACTGTTTGCTATGGGGAGCATGACTTTTGGGCGTTTCGCCGTCAGGGGGCGCATCCGTTTCCCTTCCCCTGCTGCGAGGACGACGCATTGCATAAGTACAGCTCCTCTTACAATGTTTAAGCAGTTTTCCCCTGCCGGATGAGTTCCTTTCCTTTTTCGAGCATTGCCTTTGCCTTCTCCCGTGTCCTGCCTTCGGCAGTAACCCGGATTTTCGGCTCGGTGCCGCTGGCACGGACAAGGCACCACCCGTCATCATCAGAAAGTCGTATTCCATCTGTCGGGTTCGGTGAACCAAGCGAGGTGAGGATCTCTCTTGCAGCATCGGTCTTGAATGATTCACGCAGGACCGGATACGTGGGCATCGCGTCAATCTCTTCGGCAATATTCCATTCCGATGCAATCTCGCAGAGAAGTGCCGCGGCAAACGGACCATCCGGGCACAACGAGATCTGCGGGAAGATCCATGCCCCGGAAGGCTCTCCGCCGAAATCTCCCCAGGTGATCAATTCCTCGGAGACATACGCATCCCCAACCGGAGTCCTGTGGACATCGGCGATCTCATCGATGATCATCGAAGCATCGCTTGTTGTAACAACACGCTTAGCATCAAGGTATCTGGCAAAGAGCATGAGGAGATGGTCTCCCCCGATATAC
>NZ_PIZH01000318.1 GCF_002835825.1 Methanoregula sp.
ATGTGTATAACAGACGGTCCCGGCCCCCCATGATCCCAGTGAATTTTTCGTTCCAGGATGGCCCCGGCGGGTCTCAGGAACCACGCCCGGAGTGCAGGATGTCCGTTTTTTGCGCATTTTAACGGGCCGCTAAACTGGCCGGTCGCTTCCTGATTTAATCGTCCCGTTTTGCTTAAAAAGCGATTTAATGAGGATTTTCCTTCGGTGTTGGCACCGTTTCCACTGCCGAATTTTTCCGCACGGGGCCTGCCCAAGACTCTCCGTCGGAGAAACGATCTCAGGGGAGAGCCGTTCCTGAACTGTCCGCTCTTTGTCTGACATACCCTGTTGCCCGACGGATCAAATATCAATTCGATCTCCCATGTTCCTGGAGAACGGTACATCGTATCCTCAAGAAACACGGTCCCAGTAGTTCACTAATTTTCACCAGCGCTAACAAGAACCGGTAGATCTAAATAGTTGGCGGGCGCCGCATATGGTCAACAGACGGCAAATTGCCCGCCGGGAAGAGAATGTGTTACGAGCAGAAGAATGTAGTGAAATTGCAGTTAATGCAGTAACCCGTCATATCACGATTCCCATCAATGGCACGCTCCAGCAAACGACCATAATCCGGTCACTTGTTGGAATGTCCGTCAATAACCTGTCACTGCATTCGATCACCAGCATTGTCGGCAAGCTTCCGTGTGAAACCTCCCTTCGCCATCACCTGTCCAAGCTGGATCTCGATTCACTCAGGGAAGTCCAGTCGAAGATTTTGGCATATTCCCAGAATACTATCCTCAAACCGGGCAAGTCCTACGACTTTGCCGTCGATTTCACCAACGATCCGTACTATGGGACCGCTGTTGAAACCAACAGTGACTACGTCATTAAAAGCCGTCAGAAAGATTCCACCACCTCATTCTATTCCTACATCTCTCTCTACATTATCACAACCGGACACCGGTTAACCCTCGCAGTTCTCCTGGTAAAACGCGGTATCCCCAAAACGGAATACCTCAAAACCTTCCTCGCAATCATCCGTGATCTCAAGCTGCATATCCGGGTCCTCTGCCTTGACCGCGGATTCTATTCCCACCATGTCTTTGCCTTTCTCCAATCCGAGAACGTACCCCATATCGTTCCCGTCAGAAACTATGGCAAAGTCCTCGGCTCGGTTCTCTCCGGGAACCGTGCCCGCTACGCCTCCTACACCATGCCAGGGCCGGACTTCCCGCTCGATCTTACTCTCGCGATCGATGTCCATTACCAAAAAGGAAAAAACGGTCGCTCCGGGAATGTTAACCTCGGTTACGTTGTTTACGGCATCTCCTGGAATCCCAGACGAGTCTACCATGTCTACAAGAAACGGTTCGCTATCGAATCCTCCTACCGTATGAGAAATATCGTCAAAGCTAAAACTTCCTCAAGGAACGTTTCTCTCCGTTACCTCCTCACCATCATTTCGTTCCTTCTGAAAAATATCTGGGTCGCTCTCAACCGATTGTATTTCTCCCTCCACCAACGAGGACCCATTACCGTCAATGAAAACCTGTTCCGGTTCGATCTCTTCAAATCTCTCGTCTGGGAAGGACTCAATTTCCAACTGGTTGTTATTGTCCGCAGACCACTACGCGATCGCCATACATAACGATTTGGAGGAATTGTTTGATGAACGCTGATTTGTTATGGAGGAAAAATAGGGAAGTACTGGATCCAATTTTCTGTTTTTTTTAACCGGAATGCGAAAGCTTCCGCTCGGCGGTTTGGATAGTAACGAGGTTGAGAAGATTGTAACAGAAACAGGAGAAGAGATTTTTAGCATGGACGCGGAGATGGGTGGTAACCATCTGATGCCCTGAGTGGAACACCCGTTTGATCACCGCGAACGGGCGTTCCACGAGGGAGCGGGTTCGGCTGATGGCCCTGTTTCTCCGGATGTCCTTTTCCGAGAGTTCTCGTCCCCGGACTGCCCGGTGCATGGTTTTGTCCATCGAGGCAAATGGGACCGTTCCGAAATATCCCTTGTCACGGTACACGGTCTCGCCTTTCTGGGAAAGATCAATCTGACTATCGTGGACTGAAGCTGTAGTTGTATCGAATCGTCGGATGAACTGGTAATCCTTGTCCATCAGCGGGTGGAGTTTATACCCGAACTCGGATTTCTTTCCTTTCTTCATCCATGTCCCGTCACGGCTCCTCCGGGTCTTTGCCTCGTCTCCTTGGGGCTTGTCAGCCTTTGCATGGCCGGGATCCGCAGAGATGATCGTTGCATCCTGGATAGTTCCTCGTTTGATCCGGTATCCCTTATCGTCCAGCTGCCGCTGGAACTCTTCCCAGATCAGGTGAATCTTTCCCCCCTCAGTCAGCCGCTCCCGAAACAGCCACAGCGTTGTCCGGTCAGGAACCTTCTCCGGATATCCCAGAAAATGCAAAAACGAGATCCGATCGGCTACCTGGCGTTCAGTCTCGTAATCCGACAGGCCATACCATGCCTGCAACACCAGCATCTTCACCATCAGAACTTCAT
>NZ_PIZH01000319.1 GCF_002835825.1 Methanoregula sp.
CCCTGCAGGCAGCGCGGGCGGCGGCCCTTGCCATCGATGCCATCAAGCGCGAGAAAGTAACGCTTGAACCCATCACCCACTATCTCAAATAATTGAGCCTTAATTCGACAAATATACATTTTATCAGGTTATTTTGCCATTCCAGCATTTTCGGTTGCCCGGGAGGAGGCCCGCTGTCCTGAATTTTTCACCCAAAATAATTGAATATCCTTATATACCGAAATAACAAAAAAAGATGCATGAAGAAATTATTCGTTGTTCTTGCGATCCTGTTTATCGGGATTCTGCTTGCGGGATGCACATCCCAGCCTGCAGCACCTGTGACTGCCACGCCGACCCCCACAGCAGTACCCTCGGAAGTTGCAACCGCAGCCCCGACCGCTGAACCCACCAAGGAAGTTGTTGTCGTTGTTGTCAACAAGACCCCCGAGGTAACCGCCACAGCGACAGCAGCCCCGGTCCCGACCCATACAATCACGTTCACCCAGGACCTGACGGTCATTCCCGATGCAACGGCCTATGTAAAGGTCGGCACCAAGGTTGTCTGGCAGAACACCGATCCATTCAAGCCCCACACCATTCAGGCAAATGATGTTGTTCTTGGCCAGTACTTTGGCAGTATGAACCCCATCGAGATCCCGTACGGCGGCAGCTACTCGGTAGTCTTCGACAAGGCCGGCTCCTATGACTACACGACCGGACCCTTCCAGCCGCAGATGGAAGCAAAGATCGTAGTCACGGCATAACCACGATATACGGGTTCAGGAATTCCAGCCTGAACAACCTTTTTTTGTTCTCCTTTAGGTGATCTCTTTTCTTCGCACGACTCCCGCGTGTTCCCGCAGGACTGTCCCCTGAACATATATGCTGGTACTTCCAAGTAGTACAGCATCAATGAGAAAACAGGTGTAAAATGGGAAAAGGCACGATTGTCCTTGCATATTCCGGCGGGCTCGACACCTCGATCTGCATCCCGCTCTTAAAAGAGAAGTATGACTATGACCGCGTGGTCACGGTTGCCGTGAATGTAGGCCAGCGGGACGAGGAGATCGACGTTGCCACCAAAAAAGGCAAAAAACTCGCCGACCGCCACTATACCATTGATGTCCGGGAAAAGTTCGTTGCCGACCATATCTTCCCGGCAATACGGGCCAATGGATCCTATGAGGGATACCCCATGGGGACGTCCCTTGCCCGGCCGCTCATTGCAGAAGAAGTTGTCCGGATCGCAAAGAAAGAGAAGGCCACCGCCATCGGCCACGGGTGCACCGGGAAGGGCAACGACCAGCTCCGGTTTGACTTCATCATCCGGAGCGCAGGACTCGAGGTCGTTGCCCCGATCCGGGAACTCAACCTTACCCGGGACTGGGAGATCGACTATGCAAAAAAGCATAACATCCCCGTACCGGTGAAGAAGGACAAGCCCTGGAGCATGGACGAGAACTGCTGGAGCAGGAGCATCGAAGGGGGCCGGCTCGAGGACCCGGCATTCCACCCGCCCGAGGAGATCTACCTCTGGACCGTGTCTCCTGAAAAGGCCCCGGCAAAACCGGAGAAGATCACGCTGAGCTTCAAGAACGGCGTCCCGGTTGCCCTGAACAAGAAGAAACTCTCCGGGTATGACCTGATCCAGAAACTCAATGTTCTTGCCGGAAAACACGGGATCGGCCGTAACGATATGATCGAGGACCGCATCCTTGGCCTCAAGGCCCGCGAGAATTACGAGCACCCGGCAGCAACGGTCATCCTTGCAGCCCACCGCGATCTTGAAGGCCTGACCCTGACACGCCAGGAACTCGTCTTCAAGCGGATGGTGGACGACAAGTGGTCGGAGCTCGCCTACAAGGGGCTTGTCTACGAACCCCTGTACCATGCCCTCAATGCATTCATCAATACCACCCAGGAACGGGTCAACGGAACCGTTGACCTGGAACTGTACAAGGGCAGCGTGAGGATCCTCGGGCGTTCGTCTCCGGATGCGATCTACTCAAGCGACATGGTCTCGTTTGACAGCGACGCGATAGACCAGTGCCATGCGATCGGTGTCTCCCAGTATTTCGGGATCCAGGCCCGGATGGTCAGGCAGATGCAGAATAAAAAACGATAATCCCTTTTTTTCTCCGCTACCGGCAGGGAGCCGGTCTTGCTTTTCATCTCTCTCCCGCGGGTGCTTCCCGCATGGAAAAAGCGAAATGTATATGGAGATACAGACAAGAATCGGAGTATATGAGCGCCGGTTTTTTCTCCCGTTTCACAAAACCCAAACCCCATATTGTCGAGAGCCCGCCACCACCGTCAATCACCCATGGCGCCGGCATGAACGTTCCCGAATACAAGAACAAACCCTACTTTATTGTCGGCTCCGTGGAGATGGGCAATACCACGACAAAATGCATCCTTACCGGCGTGAGCCTCGATACCGGCATGTCATATGTAATCAATAAGACTGTCAGCATGAGCCGGGATATCCGTCCCCCGAAACCCGGTGAGACGATCTTCGGCGCAACG
>NZ_PIZH01000320.1 GCF_002835825.1 Methanoregula sp.
ACACATCCCGGACATGCAGGTTGCAAAAAAGCGCAATTAAGCGCCGAAATCAGGCATATCCCCTGAAATTAGCGGTATTTTTCCGCCCGCCCGGGTGCTGGTTTTATAAGTAATAAACCAAATAATGCTATATGAAAAATGGCATTCCTGCACTATTCCGGTATATCGGGCATGACCGGGGTGCAGGAAGGGGAGCTGGTGATCGGGCATGGATGAGACACGGGCAGCTGAAGTGATCAACAAGTATAAAAAATTCAAAAAAGTCGATGGGGCAACCTACCGGAAAGTCAACCAGTTCCTGCGAAAGAGGACCTACATAACGGCACGGGAATGGGCGCTTGCCCGGTTGTGCACCGATTTCCGTACTTCCGGAGGTGCCGAGATGACATTTATCGGCAGGCACCTCCCGGAACTCGTCCCGTTCATGGAGGACACCTACACACCCCAGGCAGTAAACCAGGCCAGGAACTCGTTCAAGCGGAAGGTGAGAAAAGCAAGCGCCACATTCTTCTACGGGGCAATGTGCGGTTTCTTTACTACCGATGAACTTGACGATCTCCTTTTTGAGGCAAGTGAAGTTTCCCGGTTCCTCCTTGAGGTTGAGGGAACGACACTCGATATCGATGAAGAGATCGATATCGAAGACCGTATCACGAAAGTGATGCGGAGTGTCGGTGAAGCGGCAAAGACTGTCTTAAAAGCACGCAATGATGAGAGGAACGCCGAACAATCTCCAATAGAAGCAACGGATCAGCCTGAACCCCAGCAGGAAGAGAATCTCGCGGAATATATCTCATCAGTGAAGAAACCAATCCCTGATGAGTCACCCATTCAAGAGAATCCCGTTACCACGGTGCCTGTCGCTCCAATCCCCGATATTTTTCCATTAACGAGCGATCAGAATACAGAGCGTGATACTCAATGAAGATCATCCAGGTTGCCGGCAGGTCCAATTCCGGGAAAACAACCTTTATCAAAAAACTCATTCCGGAACTGAAGAAGATAGGCCCGGTTGGGGTGATCAAACATCTCGGGGATCACGATTACTGCCTTGAAGACGGGAAGGACACCACGCAGTTCTTTGAAGCAGGAGCGGACATGACAACCGGGATTGATGGAGAAAAAACCGTTTGTACGATGCACCATACAGATCTGGATACACTACTGAAAATGTATGCCGATAATGGGATCCACTTCGCTGTTATCGAAGGATACAAACAGCGTCGCTATGCAAAGATTGTGATCGGCTCCCTCGAGATCGACCGGTGTGTCATGAAAGATCCCACAACGGAAGAAGTGATAGGGGCACTCCACCTGTTTGACGATTATAAATAAGGATAGAACACCATGTGGTATGGACTATGCCAGTAAAGAAGATGCAGAAGCGTTTATTCGGCACCAACGGGGTGAGAGGGGTAGTAGGAAAGGATCTCACCCCCGAACTCGTCATGGTGATCGGGCAGTCTCTTGGGTCCATGAGAAAAGGCCGGATCGCGGTAGGGCGTGACACGAGAACATCCGGGGAAATGTTTGTCCGGGCACTCAAAGCAGGGCTCCTTTCCGTAGGGTGTGACGTTGTTGACTGCGGGATCCTCCCGACACCGGCACTCCAGTATATTGTAAAAGGGGGGTTTGCGGCTGGCGCCATGATAACTGCATCCCACAATCCACCGGAATACAATGGCGTTAAAATCATCGAGCCCGACGGGACAGAGATGGGCGATGAGGAAACGGTGATACTCGAAGACAAAATTTTTAGCAGGGCTTTCTCCGTTGAGCCTTGGAATAGGACCGGGAAAGAAACTCAGGGTCCTGAACTTCTTTCTCACTACATCACGGCGATAACAGGATCGTTTTCCGGAAAACCCGGGAACGGGATGACCGTTGTTGTGGATCCCGGTTCGGGGCCGGCATGCCTTACCACCCCGAGGATTCTGACGGATCTTGGGTGCAGGGTCTTAACCATCAACGCGATCATGGACGGCACATTTCCGGGCAGGTTACCGGAACCATCTATGGAAGACCTGAAGAATTGTGCTGCACTGGTCACCGGAAGTGGTGCAGCGTTTGGCGTGGCGCATGACGGGGATGCCGACCGGGCCGTATTCATCGATGAGAATGGACAGTTTGTTGAGGAGAACCTGCAGTTTGCCCTTATCGCACGACACATCTGCCGCCAGAAGCAGGGAATCGTTGTCACGCCGGTCAGTACCGGGCAGGTTGCAGAAGACGTTGTAAACGAGGCACGTTCGTCAGTTGAATATACACCGGTTGGGAGCATTTACGTTGCAAGGACAATGCGCTCGCTCATTGAACAAGGAAAACCCGTCATATTCGGCGGCGAGGGAAATGGCGGGTTGATCTTTCCGGAACACCAGTTCTGCCGCGATGGTGGAATGACCGCAGCAATGATGGTTTCCCTTCTTGCCTCAACCGGGAAAAAACTCTCCGAGCTTGTTGACGAACTTCCACGCCGGACAATCATCAAGGAAAAGATTGTCACACAA
>NZ_PIZH01000321.1 GCF_002835825.1 Methanoregula sp.
CGCGTTGAAAGACCGGAACAAATTCACGGGAAATACCACGCAGAACAAGGACCGGAATGAGCTCGGGATAAACCAGTCGCCCGGGGACCTGAACCGTCAGCAGGAAGATAGCGCTACAAAGAAGGAGCAGACAGGACAGAACGGGCAGCAGACAAGTACCGGGAACAACAAAGACGCTGCGGGGGGTAACCAGCAAATAACTCCCGATCAGACCCGGAATACCAGGACAACCAACAATAATCCCGGGCCGGCGGAATCCGGCAACACTAATTCCAACGGGAATGGTAACGGGAATACCCGGCCTGCCGGCAGGTAATAACCGGATCCTGTCTGCTGAATGAATGCCGGAGGGATCCCCCGGTTATATTTTTATTCCAGCCATGATACCTATCAACAGAAAGGTGCACCATGAATAGACCGTTCCCGGCAGGGATGCTCGTTATTGGAGCGTTCCTTCTGCTCTGCATCCTGCCGCCAGTACAGGCAGTATCCGATACGGGCTATTCCACGACATATACGATTTCTGTCGCAAAGGACGGATCTGCACACTGGCAGATCGAGTACCGCACCCCACTCCTTTCCGAAGAAGACCTGGCAGGTTTTGATACCTACTCGCAGGACATAAACACGGTTTACCTGCCGGAACTCCGCGATCTGATGCAACGATCCGCGGCACAGGCATCCCTCGGTACTTCGCGAGAGATGGCAGTAACTGATTTCACCGGCAATGCCCTTGTCCAGACATCCCCCACGGGCAGGTTCGGTGTCATCACGTATACGTTCGAATGGACGCAGTTTGCCAAGGTCGATGACGGCATTGTTGTCGGTGATGCCTTTGTCGGGGGCATGTACCTTGCACGGGACAATACCCTGATCATCAGGTATCCCGAGGGATACACCGTGGCATCAGTCAGTCCTGTACCGGACCGTACCGGAGACGCTCTTGCATGGTATGGTCTGCGTTCCTTCGGGCCCGGACAGCCATTCATTGTGCTGAAAGGATCATCGTTTCCGTTCCTTCCCTTGATTGGCGGAATCGCAATCATAGTGATCATTCTCATTACCGCAATCATTCTCTACCGCAGGGCCATTGCAGGAAACAGTCGTGGAGAGGAGGTTTTTGAGGCTGATGATCCAACAGGGTCACCGGCAGCACTTTCAACGGTTGATATGGAGACACTCGAGGAGAAGATCCTCCAGCTGCTCATCTCCCACAACGGGGAGGTGTTCCAGTCAGAGATTGTCAAGGTCCTCGGACTCCCCAAATCCACGATAAGTACAACGCTCAACGACCTTCACCAGAGGGGGCTTATCCAGAAGGTGAGGAGGGGCAGGGAGAACCTGATCCGGCTGGTAAAAGACAGGGAATGATCCCCCTGTTCCCGGTTTTGTACGATATCATCACCTTCTCCTTTTTTGAAATATTATTCCGGATTGCAGGATAGTAAAAACCGTGCCGGGAGGAGGAATCTGTACAATCCGGATACCAGCAGGATGAGTGTGGCCTGCAGTAACGCAAATGGATGAAAAAAGGATAGATGAGATTACTCGTACCCGAATGATTTCATGACAACGTCCGGGTTGACCGCGCCGACATGGTAGACCGCACCCGAGGAAAGCTCGTTGATGGTGACTTCTGCCGGTGAGAAGAGCGACGTGTCGATCTTGTAGAAGTCATAGCCGGCTTCCTTGAAGATGTCGTTGAACGGCTTCCCGTATCCCTTGGACTTGTTGCTTGGGATCCTGTCGAGGTAGTCCTTGATCTCGGGGGCATTCATGGTCAGGGAGATCCTGCCATGATAGATGGTGGCGTCGTTGGTCACGCCCATGGCGAGCTTGGCACCGCGTACCGGCGGGACAGGGGCGGTTCCCATTGCTGCAATGACCTTCTTGGTGTCGAACCCTAGCTCGTTGAGCTTGTAGATTGCAGTCTCGACACACCGGCCGGCGACCTGGATCGATCCGACCATCGAGGCGGTCGGGGCGACAACAGCGCAGACGTTTGCAACGTCGACATGGCACTCCTCGGCGATCTTGTTCATGACCTCAGCGTTCGGGAGGTGGTCACTCTCAAGGCAGATGACGGCACAGTCATAGTCGTCCTCGTACTCGATGACCTCGAAGGTGTGCTTCGGCTTGAGCGAGAGCGCCCGGGCCGGGCCGCTGCCCATTGCAAAGTAGTTGCCGACCTTGACAGTCCAGCCTGCCTTCTGTGCGCCAAGGCAGGAGATTGACGGGAAGTCCGTGTTCACATCGATGAAGGGCATCGGGACGCCCTTGATCTCGCCGTTCCGGAAGTTGACTTCGCCAAGACCGCCCATGCAGATCTCAGTGAATGCCCGGCCGGCCGCATAGCCGCCGCGGACGCTTACCCCGCAGTCGACGATACGGGCGCCATTGTCCAGTTCATGGTAAGCGCAGTTGAATTCTTCTGCGAGATCTGCCAGATTGTCAAAAATTTCCAGTGCCAGTTCGTTAACAC
>NZ_PIZH01000322.1 GCF_002835825.1 Methanoregula sp.
GATCCGGGCCGGCTAAAATTGTGGGGGAGAAGGCCGGAGCATACCGGATCCATGAGGAGCGTGGGGGGTCGTGCGGGTACAAATCTGATCCTGCCGTGGCTCCAAAATCTCCTCCCGCATCATGCCGGTACCTGGAAGTATACGACAGAAACTGCCGGCCCCATACTCTGCTTTAGGCTCCGGAAAAACCGGTCGGCCGTGGCACAAACAACATTTGTACCCACGCGACCCCCCTCAGCGCACCGAAAACACCCTGCCATTGTGGCATGATTTACAGGAGAGAAAATATCTGAAAATCGCGATCCTGGCAAAAGGGGGGTCGCGTGGGTACAACTGTTTTGACGCCAGCCTCCTCCCGCTGATCCGGTACAGGGCCCCCAGCATTGCAGCGGTATTTTCAATCGTCCCGCCCCTCCTGATGAATGGTGAACCCTCCTGTTCTTCCCATCCGGTGCACGGGCAACCTGAACGGGCACCTGCCCGTATCGTAACCTTCATTACCCGTCCCTTCCATCGCAGTGTATGCCAGACATCGTAGCCAGCAAGAAGGTACCGGAAGGAGTTGTGGTTATGTGGGGAGAGGGCAGTTCGATAAAATCGGAAAACTTCAATTTCCAGGATTTGATCGACCAGAAAGTGAATGTTCTTGACCTGCTCGACCGGCCGATTGCGTACACGGTCGATCCAAAAAACCACAAGATCAGTCCCAAATACTGATCCCTCTTTTCCCGTTTCGGTATTGCACAATGACCCCGGGTGCTGCCATTCGCAGCTGATGCCGGGCCAAAAAGATATAAGTGTATAAGCAAACACTTATACAGATTCCATGGAGCCCTGCAAAAAGTGTCCTGAGTGCAACAATCTCTGCGAGATCGTCCCGCAGATGGCCGGGACATTCAAGGCGCTCGGGGACCTGACCCGGCTCCAGATCATCTACATCCTTTCAACGGACACGAGCGGGACGCTCGGTGTCAGCGAGCTTGCCGGCAGGTTGAATATCTCCCAGCCCGCTGTCTCGCAGCACCTGAAAACGCTGAAGAGCGAGGGGCTTGTCGGGTCGCGCCGGGACGGCTTCTATGTCTATTACACGGTCAACCGCGAACGGATGAAGAAGTTCCGGGACCATTTCGAGCTGATGTATGCAAGCGTGATGCAGCAGTGCAGCCGCGAGATGGTACGGAAGGCAACGCCCGGCCGGAGCGTCCGGGCCTGTGTCATCTTCTACTCGTATTCCGGGATCACAAGGCGGGTGGCCGGGGGGATCCGGAACGCGAGCGGCTGCGATCTCATCGAAGTCCGGACCAGGGCACCGTACTCTTCGTTCACCGCATATACAAAAGGGGTCCTCCGCTCCCGGAAGGGTGCCTGCGACCCGATTGAGCCGGGCGAGATCGATGTCTCGGACTATGATCTCCTGATCATCGGGACACCGGTCTGGGCCTGGAAGCCTTCACCGGCAATCAACGCGGCGGTGAAAGCCCTCCGTGGCTGCGAGGGGAAGATGGCCGTGATCTTTTCGACCTGCAACAACCAGCCGGGAGAAGCTCTCCACATTCTCCGGAGATCGCTTGAGGCGCGGTGCGTCACGGTAATGGCGGAGATCAGTCTTAACCAGGAGGACACAAAGAACCCGGATGCCGGCGGGGAACTGCTCCGGCAGATCATTACGGCCAACCCGCTCCGGGGAATGTCCGGGAGCGGAACAACAGAAGGAAAAGAAACCAGCAGGATGGATGTGTGAGTATGAAGCTGACAATTATCTGTGCATCGTATACGGGAACAACGTATGGAATTGCCGAACAAATCCGGAACGCCTGCGGGGGTGAGATCATCGAGATCCAGTCAAAGGATCTCCTGTCCCGGGTTGTCGCCTTTATGGGACGCCACTCGCCCGGCATGAACGTGCGGGAGAGTGGATCCCTGCCGGAAAAAATCGATCTCTCCGGTTCTGACCTTGTCGTGATCGGGACGCCCGTCTGGGGCGGCAAACCTGTTCCAGCGATTCGGAAAGCCTTTGCCGTGCTCACAGGATGCAAAGGGAAAAAGGCAGTGATCTTTGCCACCTGTGGTGAGAATCCCGGTACGACCCTCCAGATCCTGGAAAAAGACCTTGCGGCAAAAGGCATGACCATTGCCGGGCAGTTCTCCCTGAAGAAAAAGGAGATTGAAGATGGCACGCTCGTAGCCGCACTTATCGCAAAAGTACAGGAGGCGGCAGATCCAGCATGAGAACAGTCCTCTATTATTTCACCGGCACCGGCAACTCGCTGGCTGCTGCAAAAAAGATCGCTCTGGCACTGGGAGAGACCGAGCTTGTACCGATCGCATCGCTTCAGGGTGCCGAGGGGGATATCGTTCCGGCAGCGGAGCGCGTCGGGATCATCGCACCGGTGTATTTTATTGGGCTGCCGCTCATGGTGGCGGAATTTGCCGGGCGCCTGGATGCGGCAACGGCCAAGTACCTCTTCTGTGT
>NZ_PIZH01000323.1 GCF_002835825.1 Methanoregula sp.
CTTCTGGTATAGTGGCAGCAACCACTGTAACGCCAGCAAAATCAGGGACACCAACCGGCAGCGTCACATTCGTGCCGGGCCCTACCCAGACACTCCCCGCGCACCTGGACATTGTTTTACAGACAGAACGCGACCCACGGACACGGATGATCTCGGTCGAGTACATGGGGGGCAAGGGCCAGTACGGGGTGCGCGAGATCTTCGTCCGGCTAACCCGCTCAGATGGTGAGGTGCTGACCGGCTCCTTCAAGCCCATCCAGATTGGCAGCAGGATTGAACTCCCGGGGACCGAGCAGGCGGACCGGCTGGAGGTCGTGACCCGACATTATAATGGAGAGGAATACACGGTGATTGACCGCGTATTCGAATACAAAGTCCGGACCGCGTAATCTGTATCAAATCACAGACCCGGCATTCACAAAAACAAGGGATTATTTCCGCTTCCGGATCGAGAGGATCTTCAGGTAATCCGCAGCAGGGCAGAGACGCTTTCCCTCCGCGGCCGTTTCTGCGGAGTCTGCAATGCAGTATTCGCCGGTCACCAGGCTTTTTGCACAGGTGCCGATGCCGGACTCCTGCCCTTTTCCCGGTGCGGTGCCTTTCAGGTTTTTGCAGATAAATGTGAAATCGGCCATATCGTATCAGCGTTCTGTTACACACGGAAGCTGATAAAGCGGACGGGCGGGACCGCAAGGGAAAGCCGATAAATGAGATCGCGACAAACCTGTTGGTACCAGAAGGCAGGAGCGGAGAATACCGGATGCTTGACATAAAGTTCGTACGGGCCAGCCCGGATGTGGTGAAGGCAGATCTCACAAAAAGGAACGACCTTGCAAAGATCGCATGGGTCGACGAGCTGCTTGCAAAGGACGCCCGCTCCCGCGAACTCAAAGTGGAGACCGACCAGCTCCGCCAGCGCAGGAACACCATTGCACGGGATATCAATGCGGCGAAGAAGGCCGGCCAGGATGCACAGCCCCTGATGGCAGAAGCTGCAGCCCTCCCCCAGAAGATTAAGGAACACGATGCCGAGCAGGAAGAGATCCGTACCCGGATACGCGAGATCCAGATGCGCCTGCCCAATATCCTGCACGAGAGCGTCCCAATAGGGAATGACGATTCGGAGAACGTTGAGGTGAAGCGGGTCGGGATTCCCCGGACATTCTCCTTTGAGGTGAAGAACCACGGCCAGCTCGCTGCCGAAAAGGGCTGGGCTGACTTCGAGCGTGCAGCAAAGACCTCTGGCGCAGGCTTCTATTTCCTGAAAGGCAATCTCGTGCTCCTTGACATGGCGCTCCAGCGCTACGCGATTGATCTCTTAGAGGAGAAAGGCTATACGCCCGTCATCCCGCCCTTCATGATCAACCGCACCTCGTACGAAGGCGTCACCGATCTCGGTGATTTCGAGAAGGTGATGTACAAGATCGATGGTGATGATGCGTACCTGATCGCAACCAGCGAGCATCCCATCGGCGCGATGTACCAGGACGAGATCTTTGAGGAGAAGGACCTCCCGCTCCGGCTTGCCGGCATCTCCCCCTGCTTCCGGCGCGAGATCGGCGCTCATGGTCTCGACACCAAGGGGCTCTTCCGGGTCCACCAGTTCACCAAGGTCGAGCAGTTCGTCTTCTGCAAACCGGAAGACTCGTGGCCGATCCATGAGGAACTGCTCGCCAATGCCGAAGAGATCTTCTGCGGCCTCGGCCTCCCTTACCATGTCGTGAACATCTGCACAGGCGACATCGGCACGGTTGCGGCAAAGAAGTACGATATAGAAGTCTGGATGCCGCGCGAGAACGCGTACAAGGAGGTTGTCTCCTGCTCGAACTGCACGAGCTACCAGGCGGTCCGGCTCAACATCCGGGTGCGGGACAAGAGCGACTTTGAGTCAAAACAGCATCTCCACACTCTCAACTCAACGGCCATTGCCACCTCCCGCGTCATTCGAGCGATCCTCGAAAACAACCAGCAGGAGGACGGTTCCGTTATCATCCCGGAAGTCCTCCGGCCGTACATGAACGGGCGGGATGTACTCTGAGCGCTGGAACACGCTCCTTTCTATGATTTCTCCCCAATCCTTTTTTTATCCATAGGACGCAAATATATTCAGGATCGTGGTCGCATGGCATATCCTAACCTCTACAGTGACGAGTCGATCGTCCTCAATGCACAGAATGTCAAAGTGAAGTCCGTATCGTTCGAAGCGGTGCTCACAACTCGCAGGCTCATTCTCGTTGACAGCAAGAAGCACCTGATAGCACCGCAGGAGATCCTGCTCGCAACCCTGCGGGACATCGAAGCCGGAGAGAATGCTATCCGCGACCCCACCATCACCCTCTCCATCATCACCACGACCGGCGCCACGCGCCAGATGATCCTCACGTTCTCGAAAACAAGTGGCGGGGACCGCCGGCAGGAACGCGACGAGTGGATCAAGGCGCTCCGGCAGAACATGGCATCGGCCGGGCAGCAC
>NZ_PIZH01000324.1 GCF_002835825.1 Methanoregula sp.
GACATCCAGCAGGGACGTAGGTGCGTCGCAGACAATCAGCGCGGGATCGAGTGCTATCGCGCGGGCGATGACCGCGCGCTGGAGTTCCCCGCCGCTGAGCTGGTGGGGGTAGCGTGCCACCTGCCCGGGTTCAAGCCCGACCAGATCGATGAGTCGTTCCAGTTCTTTATCCATCGATTTCCCGTTCAGGCGTTCCCGGTGTATGCGGAACGGTTCGAGGATGGACTGGGCAACGGTCCACCGGGGGTTCAGGGCATTGTCCGGGTGCTGCGCCACGATCTGGAACTTCCACCGGAGAGCCCTGAGTTCCGCCGCACTCATCTTCGCAAGGTTCTTTCCTTCGAACAGTACCTCGCCGCTGCTCGGAGTGATCAGGTTGAGGAGCATCCGGCCGAGGGTCGATTTCCCGCACCCGCTCTCCCCGATAAGGGCCAGCGTTTCCCCTTCTTCGATCCTGATATCCACGTCCTTAACAGCAGAAGTGCGGATCTTCCGGTTCTGTTCCAAGATGAAGTATTTGGAAAGCTTTCTTCCTTCAATCATAATTCCAGCACCTTACCGCAGTCCTGTCCCCGCAGGATATGAGGGGGGGTTCATCAGCACACCGGTCGCGGGCATCGGGACACCTGAGCCGGAACCGGCACCCGCTTGTGCACCCCATGGATTCTTCGGTCCGGCCGGGAATGGGATGCAGGCCTTTCTCCGGCAGGGAACGAAGAAGCATGGTAGAATACGGGTGCCGGGGATGTGAGAAGAACACTTCCGGTTCGCCGATCTCAATGATTCTGCCATTATACATCACGATGATCCGGTCCGCAAGATCCTTTGCAAATGCCAGGTCGTGGGTTATGATAACAAGGGTGTGACCCTGGTTGCGGACTTCTTTAAAAACCGACGCCACCGATTCCTTGTTTATGACATCGATCCCCTTTGTCGGTTCATCGGCAATGATGAGCTCCGGCCGTGCTGATACACCCATCGCAACGAGCGACCGCTGCAGCATTCCCCCGCTGAAGGAATGGGGATAGGATGCACTCCGTTCCTCCGGGGGGAGGACCCGGAATTTCAACAGGAGTTCCAGCACTTTTGTGTGGACCCGCTCTTTTGTCCACTCGGAATGACGGGTGATCGGCTCTCCGATCTGATCGCCAACACGCATCGTCGGGTTCAGGGCATTTGCCGGGTTCTGCGGGATCCAGGCGATCCGGATACCCCGGATACCCTCAAGTTCTTTCTCGGAGAGTGAGATGAGGTCGGACCCTTCATATATGACTTTGCCGGAGACCGTACTGGTTGGGGGGAGCATCCCGAGCATCGCGAGGCCAAGCACGGACTTGCCGCTTCCGCTTTCCCCGATAATGGCAAGGGTCTCATGTTCTTCCACGCTGAGATCGACACCATCAACAGCGCGAACTGTTGTAGTATCAAGGGGAAAATGAACTGACAACTGGCTGATATCAATTATGGATGGCATGGAAGACACCGGATTTAACCATCTCTTGGTTAAGTCTTGATTAAGTCGTGATAATATATGCAATTTTCGTAATACTAAATGATAACCATTAATTGTGTTGTATCAAAAATACTCCCCTCATTGATTATGACATTTTTCTGAAAAGTGGCGGAATCATCATGGACGGAACAATGAACTGGAAGGAAGCCTGGGCCCGGAAAGTCGGGGACTCGGAGCGTGTCAGCACACCGTGCTACTGGAATGCCCGAGCAAAGGATTATTCGGCAATGGTAAAGACGAGCGATTGTAACCACGGGAGAATGATCCTTGAGTATTTCCTCAGTCAGGGAATCCTGCAGAAGAACTGGAACGTCTTAGACATCGCGTCAGGGCCGGGTGCGGTCACCATTCCGTTTGCCGAGCAGGTGCAGCGGGTGACGGCGGTAGAACCGGCAGAAGAGATGGCAACACAACTGCGGGAAAATGCGCACAAGCGCGATCTTACGAACATTGACATCATCCCGCAAATCTGGCAGGACGTGAATATCGCTGACAATGCCCGGGCATATGACATGGTGATCTGCTGCCATGCGCTCTGGCAGTTCTCCGACCTTATCACGCAGGTCCGCAGGATGGAGGCGGTATCCCGCGGGTACTGCTGCCTTGCGCATGGTATCCAGTCAAGCGAAACACAGCTGAAGGAGAGCCTCGGCCTTCCGGTTTCCGATTCGTCTGACGAGTTCTCCCTGGCCTTCAATTACCTGAACGATGAGGGAATCACTCCGAATGTGAACATGCTTGATTATTCCCTTATGTGGCCGGAGGATGCCGGGATCGCCTCAAAGGAACGATACGTTGAAAAGTACCGTCCACTCACAGATGCAGACCGGAGTGCAATCCGCTCATACATCGCTCAACACACCGTTGACGGCATCTACCATCTTCCCAGCAGGATGGGGATTCTCTGGTGGAAGGTGGAGCCATGAGCGACACTGCTGTAGACTGGGTGAGGAG
>NZ_PIZH01000325.1 GCF_002835825.1 Methanoregula sp.
TTGTAGACTGTTAACAAATGCTAATTAGCTATGATGCGAATTCTACGGTAGCATGGAAGCAAATATTGTCCAGAGCCTCATCACTCTCTTCCAGATGATCTGCGTGATCATCGTCTTTGCCTATCTTTTCACAAGGAGCCGGTATTTCCAGGAGATTCTTGAGAAAAAACCCTCCCTGAAAACCCAGGTCCTCTTAATCATCGTCTTTGGCCTGCTTTCCGTGTACGGGACCGTCAGCGGGATAACCCTCTACGGGGCCGTCCTCAATGTCCGGGACATCGGCCCGTTCATAGCCGGCCTGTGCTGCGGCCCCTGGGTGGGTATCGGTGCCGGCATTATCGGGGGATTATACCGTTGTGCGGGAGGCGGCCCGTATATGTACACCGGCCTTATCGCCCCGATCCTTGCCGGTGCCATCGGGGGTGTGATGTACCTTGCCAACAAGCGCGATATCGTGCCGACCTGGGTTGCAGTCGTGCTGGTCGCCCTTGTGGAATCCCTCATCTCCCTGATTGCGATGCTTGTTGCAACGCCGGTATCCCAGTTTGGCACCATCGCAACCGTTGTTGCCCTCCCCATGATCGTCACAGCCGTGGTTGCGGTTTTTATTTTCTCAACGATCATCCAGGGCCTCATCAGCGAACGGCAGATGAGGCTTGAAAAGGAGAAACTCGAAGCCGAGATGGCCCGGAAGAATGCCGAACTCCAGATCGCTGCCGAGATCCAGAAGAATTTCCTCCCTGAGCACATTCCCCGGACGGAAGGTTTTGATATCGCTGCAAAAAGCATTCCGGCAAAAGAAGTTGGCGGGGATTTTTTCGACGTGATACCGCTTGAAGTCATGCCCCTCAGCTCTTCCCGGACCGGGATCATGATTGCGGATGTATCCGGTAAAGGGGTACCTGCGGCACTGTTCATGGCCCTGTCCCGGATCGTTGTCAGGGTCACGGCAACGTGGTTCAATAAGCCGGCAGAGGTAATCTCCTTTGCAAACCCTATCATCGCGGAGAATTCAAAAACTGGCATGTTTGTCACCCTGTTTTATGGCGTCATCGATAAGGAAACCCATACCCTCACCTACGTAAATGCCGGGCACAACCCTCCGCTTGTGTTACGGAAGAAGACCGGGGAGATCGAGGAACTTGAGCTGACCGGTATGGCTGTCGGGGCAATGGGGGATGCAGAATATACCCAGGCAGAGGTACCCCTTGCTCCCGGGGATGTTATGGTGCTCTACACCGATGGTATCACCGAGGCCGTAAATGACCGGGAAGAGATGTTTGATCTCCCCCGTCTCATTGAGGCAATCCGGAACAACAGCAGTTTATCCTCGAAAGAAATTGCCGACGAAATTATCCGCTCGGTATTTTCTTTCAGCGGCACGCAGCCGCAGTTTGACGATATTACCCTGATGGTCGTGAAGACCAGCTGACAATATATCAGGCAGCTGGCTCCCCGGCGCCATGATAACAAAAAAAAACGAACACGAAAAAAAAATCACTCCACCGGCACGAACTTCGTGCCATAGTGGATGATGCCGCTCTCGCCATCGGTGGCGATCCGGCGGAATACACTTTTTACCCGCATGCCGATCTTCGCCTCTTTCGGGTCGCAGATAACCTGCGAGGTCATCTGCGGGCCTTCATCGAGCTTGATGATGGCAAGGATGTACGGTCCGGGGGATGCGAACTGGTCGGGCTCGGTCATGATGACCGTGTAGGTCACCACCGTGCCGAGGCCGGCGAACTTGTGGTCAACAATCCTGCCGTTCCGGCGGCAGTCGGGGCAGAACGTCCGCGGGGGGAAGAAGTGCCGGCCGCAGGTCGTGCACTTCGTGCCCACGAGGTTGTAGCGCTGGGGGATCTTTCTCCAGAATCGTGCAACGGTCATCTTATACCCTCCCGAGGATGTGCACGGCAACGGTGGCACCAGTGCCGCCCACGTTGTGGGTCATGCCAACCTTTGCTTTGTCCACCTGCCGCTTCCCGGCCTCGCCGCGGAGCTGCTGGACGATCTCGCACACCTGTTTGATGCCGGTTGCCCCGACCGGGTGGCCGCAGGACTTGAGGCCGCCGCTCGTGTTGACCGGGATCTTCCCGCCGAGCGCAGTCTCGCCGTCAGCAGTGAACTTGCCGGCCGTGCCTTTCTTGCAGAACCCGAGGTCCTCGATAGCGCAGATCTCTGCAATCGAGAAGCAGTCATGGACCTCGACCATGTTGATGTCCTTGTGGGTGAGCTTGGCCATCTTGAAGGCCCGCTGGCCTGCTGCCTCGGTTGCGTCCAGGGTTGAGATATCGCGCCGGGCATGGAGAGCGACCGACTCGCTTGCCTGCGCGGTCTCGAGCACTGTGATGGGTGGGTCGGTGAACTCCTTTGCCCGTTCGAGCGGCGCAACGATGACCGCGGCCGCGCCGTCAGTGGTGGGCGAGCAGTCGAAGAGCCGGACGGGCGCGGCGACCATG
>NZ_PIZH01000326.1 GCF_002835825.1 Methanoregula sp.
CCGCAGCCCGGCACCACGGCACCCCTCGCGCAGCCGACGGCGCGTTGCCACAAGAGGACCGGGGACCGCGGCGCAGTCCCGGGGCGGGACTCCCGTTCCAGGGGCGGGAAGAGCCACACGGTCCAGCTGGTGGATCGCGATGCGGAGCGGCTCGTCATTGATCGGGGGCAGCGCACGAGGGCCCGCAGGCCCGGTTTCAAAGAACCGTTCCGGGTCAAGCCCGGCATCGGAGCAGGCACGCCCCATGCGCTTTATGATCCCATCGCATCCCGCGAGAGCCGCGAGCGTGCCAGGCTCGGTGAACCCGCATGCCTGGCCGGCTTTCAAAAAGAGGATCTGGAAGAGCGATGAAACAGTCAGGTAATTGAGGTCGTGATCGGTGAGAGCGTGCGAGTCGCGGACAAGCTGGCGGGCAATGCGATCGCGGGAAGTCTCAAGCTCTGCGAGCAGGGCCGCCCCGGCAGGGGAAAGTGGTGCCGGTGCCGAACGTTCCGATGCAGCGTGTCCAGCCATTGAGTAAATAATGGATCTGGATCGCGATAAGACAGTAGCGGAGCGTGGCAGAACCGGGCGGGGGATCGTGCTCTGGCTCTGTTGGGCATACCATGATCCAGCCGTTGTTCTTCCCCGCGGAAATGTTCCCGCGACACAACAGTTAATGAGTTTCCATGACAACAAAGGTATCACCGTACTAGAACAATCACCGGAGTGGAGGAACGGTCATGGCAGCAGCAAAGAGACCCGCGAAAAAGAAAGCAGGCACAAGCACGGCACCGGTGCAGGATGTGCCAACGCACCCGGAACCGCAACAAGGACCGGAAGCGGTAGACATGCCGGAGGTTCCTGCTGCGCCGGGACCCCTGAATACCCCCGCCCCCGCGGAAACGCCGTTTGATCCGGCACAACCAGAGGCGGCCCCGGCAACGAGCGCGACAGCGCAAAGGAGGGCAGGCGGAGCCGGAGCGCAGAAAAAGACCTTCGAGGTTGTTGTCTTTACTCTTGAAAACGAGCAGTTTGCGATCGATCTCTTCGATGTCAGGGAAGTGGTCGAGTATACGACCATCACAAAGCTCCCCAATGTCCCGCCTTATATCACGGGGATCATGGACCTCCGCGGCGAGATCACGACCATCGTCGACCTGCGGAAACGGCTCAGCCTCCACGAACGCCAGGGGGATGCCGCGGAGAACTCGCGGATCATCGTGCTGGACAGCGCGGTCACCCGGATCAAGACCGGGATCCTTGTCGATGATGTCACATCCGTCTCAACATTCGAAACCGCGCAGGTGGACTACACATCGGGGGCCATGAATAATGAGGAGGATGCCATCCTCGGAATCATCAGGAAGAACGTGAAAGTCCGGGACAGGGATACCAGCGAACTGATCATCTGGCTCGATATCCGGAAGCTCATCGGGGATATCGAGGCCGCATAATCCTCCGGCCTCTTTTATAATCCAAACCCTGCTTCCCCGTCACCTGCACCTGCAGGTTCCCTCTCCTTCACCGCAAGCATCAGTACGATGCCGATGACCTCAAGGACCATACAGAAGAGGAATGCCAGGTCGAACGCGGACGCGAGCGCTGCACCCTCGATCGCGTGGGCGGTATATTCAGCAAGCCGCGGGCCGGCCGCAACCGTTGCAACGAGCATCACGCACGCAACTCCCAGCGAGGACCCGAGATTCGTCATCATCTTGACGAGCCCGCTCGTGGAGCCACGGTCCTTTGCTTCGCACTCGCCCATGACAGCACTGTTGAGGGGGGAGAAGGCGATGCCGGTGCCTGCCCCCAGCAGGAAGAGATAGAGAACGATGTGGCCGATGCTCGTTGCGGGGGAGAGCGTGGAGAGGAGGAAGAGCGCAGCCGTGCAGAGGACAAAGCCGGCGATGATCGGTTTCTTTGTGCCGATCACATCCGAGACCTTTCCCGCAAGCGGGGCCGTCAGGATCATGCCAACGGGCAGCGCGAGAAGGATAGTCCCGGCATTATCGGTCGGGATCTCCTTGACGATCTCCAGGTAGAAGGGCATGATGACCATGACCCCGGCCATTGCCATCTGGATGAGCAGGACATTGATGTTCTGGAGGAAGTACCCGCGGGCCTTAAAGAGAGAGAGGTTCACAAGCGGCTCCCGTGCACGGCGCTCCTGCACAATGAAGAGCATCCAGAAGATCACCGATACCACGAGAGCCGCAAAGCCGAATGCGGCATTGCTTCCCTGGACGGAGGTCAGGCCCACGATCAGGCTGAAGAGTGCAACAAAGATCAGCAGGATGCCGGGTGTGTCCATTCCCGCTGCCGGGGTAACCGGGGGGTGTTGGGGGAGGATCTTCATACCAAGAAGGATGGCGACAATGCCGACCGGCAGGTTCACAAAAAAGATATACTGCCACGAGAACACGCTCGTCCGGAACCCACCCACAACAGGCCCGATTGCGGCTCCGAACACCGCTA
>NZ_PIZH01000327.1 GCF_002835825.1 Methanoregula sp.
GTTCTTTTATCGCCTGTTCCGTGAGCAGCCCGGGGCCGCAGCCTACACCGATGATCTTCATGCACTTTCTCCGATGACCTCTCCCTCGCGGTTCACGAGCACGACCCGGATCTGCGGGTACCGTTTCCTGAATGCAGCAAGGTTCTTCTCAACTATTGCGGGAAAGGCCGGGGTGACAGAGAGTTCCTCCACGGTCGCAGACCCGGTACCTTCCAGTACCTGCGGGTTGATGTATTTGAGGATGAGCGCGGGGAGGCCAAAAAGGATCGCCTTTCCCCGTACGGCTGCAACCGACCGGTCGAGCTTTCCGCCGATCAGGATCACTTCGTGCGTGGGGAACATCAGCCGGGCGAACCGGAGCCCGACCCGGTCGGTGGTGAGGACCGGTTCGTCCGTGGCTGCGATCCGTTCGAGCGTGGATTCGGTGAGGTGGTCGTCCCACGGTTCGACCAGGCCCGTTGTGCCGAGGACCGAGATCCCATCCATCACGCCAACACGGGGGTTGAGCGTGATCCTGCCGATCTCCTTCCCCTGCGGGATCGTGAGCCGGACTTCGATGCCGAAGAACCCGGCCTCCTTAATCGCCTCTTCGACTGCGACATGAATGCAGGCAAGGGCCGGGGGGCTGACGGCCGGTGTGCCGGCCTTGTAGCGGGGCGTGTCGCGGGCGAATCTTCCGACACCTTCACCAAACGAGATGACGATCCCTTTGTTCGTTGGCGTTGCTTCGGCAACAAAGAGCAGCCCGGCCGTGACATCGCCCGGGTAATCCCCGGGCACTTTTCGTGCAGTTCCCTGCCCGGCCGATCCTTCGGCCGGGACGTTCACGGTCAGGCCGCACGGGAGAGCAATGGGAACGGAAGTGAATTGTCTTCCGGCCCGCGAGAGGACAGCCGCTTTGCACGCCGCTGCCGCAGTTGTCCCGGTAGTAAACCCCCGGGCAAGAATTGTTCCGGACGAGGTCAGGATCGCGAGACCGCGTTCAACGAGCGGGAGCTGGCCGGGCCGCTGGCACTTCTCCACCCAGGCATCGGGATACTCAAAGCCGGTGACCGGGTCACGCATCTCCCGAAGCCTCGATGAACATCGTGATGCATTCGTTTACTGCGGCAACCGCAACCGGCGTGCCGCCCCGCGTTCCTTCCGAGGAGATGGACGGGATGTCGATTGTCCGGAGCAGCGCCTTGGACTCGGCGGCATTGACAAACCCGACCGGGGCCCCGATGATGGCAGCGGGCCGGACGCCGTTCTTCACCATTTCGCAGAGAGAGAGGAGTGCAGAGGGGGCGTTCCCGATCACGACAATGGATCCGGGCAGCCGGTCTTTCAGCGCAATGAAACCGGCCGAGCTTCTCGTGATCCCCCGCTGCTTCACGATATCGGCACCGAAGTCAAGAGCGCAGAGCACTTCGCTCCTGTGCCCCTTCTTCTGGATCCCGATCTGGACCATGCGGATGTCGGTGATGATGGGGGCACCCTTCTTCAGCGCCGCGATGACAGCGGGGATGGGGTTGTTGTTGAACCGCATCAGGTCCGCCATCGCAAAGTCCCCGACCGCGATCGAGCACCGCTGCTTCACGCGGTCCTCGGGCGTCTCGTTGCCGATCGCTTCCCGGGCCAGTGCCCGCGACTTTGTCGAGATCGCGTAGCCTTCCTGCGTGTCGGCCCCGACATCAATATACGTATTTTTTGTGGTACCCGCGTGGCGTGATGATTCCTTTGACATCGTCTCCCCTCCTCCAGATCCTGCTCTCCGCACCGCCGATGATGACGGCCGTGTGCATATCGATTTCGTCCATGACGGACTCGATCTCCCCGAGCGTTGTTACCCGGGTCGTCTCGTCCTCGCGAAGTGCGTTCCTCACGATCCCGACCGGAGTCTCCGGCTTCAGGTGTTTTCTCGCAAGGCTCACCGCGAGCGCCAGGTTATGCGGCCTGCCCCGGCTCTTCGGGTTGTAGAGCACGACCGGGATCCCGAGCTTGAAGACTGCATCGAGCCGGGCCTCGATCACCTCAAGCGGCGTTAAGAGGTCCGAGAGGCTGATGACCACAAAGTCCCCGGAAAGCGGCGAGCCGAGCCGGGACGCTGCTGCGTTTGCCGCGGTGATGCCGGGGACGATCTCGACCGGGATATCGGACCCATCGTGTTCGAGCACTTCGAGCACGATGCTTGCCATGCCGTACACACCTGCGTCTCCCCCTGAGACGATGGCAACGTGATGCTCTCTCGCGAGGTCGATTGCCTGCTGGGCCCGGTCCACCTCCTTTCCCATCGTGCTGCTGATGACCTGCTTGCCTTTGAGCAGCGGTTCGAGCGGCTTGATATAGGTCGAGTGCCCGAGTACGTCCTCAGCCTTTGCGCTCGCGTTCATGTCCCGTGGCGTCCTGTAATCCAGCAGGGCCGGCTCGCTCCCGACTATGGGCGGCGATCATGCTCTTTATCTGCAGTGCATAGG
>NZ_PIZH01000328.1 GCF_002835825.1 Methanoregula sp.
GCTATGGGTCCGGCATTTTCTTTGGGAAGCACCACGAGGCCCTGCTCAGTTTCGTATACGGCCTGCCGAAGCAGGACAAAACGGCATTCATCTTCTCGACAAGTGGCGGTGCGCTGAAGGTCATGCATCGGGAGCTGCGGGCTGACCTCGTGCAGAAAGGGTTCGCAATCACGGGCGAATTCACCTGCCCCGGGTTTGAAATGTACGGGATATTCAAGTTCATCGGTGGGTTCAGGAAAGGGCGCCCGAATGCAAAGGACCTGGAGAAAGCCCGGGCGTTTGCAAAGGGACTGCTCCCGGCATCGCAATCTGCATAGTATGTAGTACAAGTCCTCTGGAAAACCAGCTGAAACCCTGGTATCGCGTGTAAATAATTGTATTTTCACCCAGTACAACCCGAGAAAGTTGATGTCCCGGTTCAAACAATATGATGTAAGGATGTCCATGGCGCCGTACAAAACCAGCGAAATTATCTTTATTGTCGAAGAATCCCCGGAAGGGGGTTACGAAGCCCGGTCGCTGAACCATTCTATCTTCACGGAAGCGGATACTTTCGAAGAGCTCAAAGAGATGGTTCACGATGCGGTGGCCTGCCATTTCACCGATGAGGACCGTCCCTCCGTGATCCGGCTCCACATGGTCAAAGAGGAACTGATTGCAGTATGAAGCTGCCCCGGGATGTCGATGGCGACAAGCTTGCCCGCAGTCTCCGCTGTTATGGATATACTATTGATCACCTGACCGGCAGCCACCAGAGACTCACGGCAGTCGTGAACGGGAAGCGACATGTTATCACGATTCCCCTCCATAAGCCCCTGCGGGCAGGAACGCTTCACGGGATTCTCAAAGATGTTGCCGCCCACCAAAACACAAGCCTGGAACAGGTAATCAGGGATCTTTTCAGATATCTCTAGCTCTAATCAGCCCGGTAGGGGATGTTACTCTCGCCATACAATTCCCTGTCTGGGGCACTCTCCCCCTATCACAACTCTTTTGTGCAGTGAGGATTCAGTGGTACTCCCTCCGGCACACCTCATAGATCCGCGCAGCAGTCTTCTCCCCGATCCCCTGCACCGCAACAAGTTCCTCTAAAGAAGCATTCACAATAGCCTTCACCGAACCAAAATGAGCCAGCAACAGCCGGGCATTCTTCAGCCCAATCTCCGGGAATGCCGAGATAATATATTCCTGTTCTTCCCGTACAGAACGCTGAACCTTGTGCGGGTGCATCTTGCGTTCTCCCCGCTCTCCCTCTTCCCGCTTTGCGATCACATAGAGCATCTGGGCGGTGTCCTGCTCGTCTTTGGTGAAGAGGAGGGTGATGCCGAGATCGATGGTGATGGCGGAGAGCACGCCCCGGACTGCGTTTGGGTGAATGTCCCGCTGGGTGAAGATATCCCCGCCTTCGACAATCAGCACAGGCCGGGGCACAGCGTCGGCCATGGCCTTGAGCTGGCCGAGCAGATCGCGGTTGATGAGCGTGTCGGCAAAGTCCTTTGCAGTCTTGCGCTCCACAAGGATCCGGTCGCCGATGGCATAGTCCCCCTGCGGGAGGCGTTCGAGCCGGATGGCGGCCCCCATGGTGGAGAGCACCTCGACGACTTTCGAGGACGTCTCGCGGTCGTCGATGACGATCTTAATTCCCTGCGGGGTGAACTCTTCGATGCTTGCCTGTTCCACGGCAAGCGGGATCTCGCGGGGAGTGGAGAGCGCTGCGTTGAGGGACCGCATGCTCTTGTGCATCATTTTCTCTTTGGCCGTGCTGACGTGCCGGAAGACTTCATCGGACGTGCCTTTGGTGACCAGGACGACGACTCGCCCTGCACCAGACCGCCCGGTCCTCCCTTTGCGCTGGATGGACCGGATCTCCGATGGGACTGCCTCGTAGAAGATGACGAGGTCGGTTGAGGGGACATCGAGTCCCTCCTCGCCAACCGATGTCGCGACCAGTACCCTGAACTCCCCCTCCCGGAACCGGGTCAGGGCTGCGATCTGCTTCTTCTGCGAGAGGCCCTTCTCGGCATCCTTCGTTGCCTGCCCTACGAAACGCTCGCTCTCGATCCCGTGCTTTGCCAGGTAGTCCACGAGGAGCTGCACGGTGTCACGATACGTCGCAAAGATAATGATCCGGCTGTCAGGTGAATCCTCTAGCTGCTGTCGGACTAGACCGAGGGCAACTTCAGGCTTCGGGTGGAGCTCGCGGATCCATTCCACGGAACGCTCGAAAAGTTCGCGGAACGACCGGTCCTGCACCAGGCGCTGGCTTGCCTTGCTCCCCCCGGCCCCGGTCCCTTCTGCGTAGAGTTTCGCCAGGTACCCTTTCAGCACCTCGCTCCCCTGCGATTCTGCGAGGGTGATTGCGTGCTTGAGCTTCATCAGCTCAGCGTATACAGATGCAGCAGAGAACGCGGCGGGGTAGCGGTTGGCCGTCCGCTGGTGGGTCTGGGCAT
>NZ_PIZH01000329.1 GCF_002835825.1 Methanoregula sp.
ATCGACAATAGTTCTTATGACGGGATCGGGCACAACAGGATAGTTTTGATATGGGCTGCTACTATTCACCAAAGTTTTTCCCGACCCAGTGGTAGCAGGGACACTATTTCCAGGGCGGATTTCCTGTACAGGGCCCATGCGAATATGATACCAATTGGAAAGATGAGTCTGCCCCAATATGGCCGGATGAATTTATACGATTCCCCATTTGTCAGCTTCCCCATGGAGAAGCTTACCGATGATTCCCATCAGCGGCAAGCCGCAATCGTGTTTCTCTTGCCCAATATTCCCCACAGGGCCATTTTTACCTGTAGAATAGTAAGTGAAAAGATCCACATTATGTATAGCAACATATGGTTTATCAGAAGAATAAAATCAAAAAAGGAGCCCAAATCTGGCTTATTCGTTCGATCCGGATAGGGGGAAGTACTGCTGGTACACCTGCCGGCGTTCATCGATATCGGTGTGCAGGTAGATCTCTGTTGTCTTGATAGACGTATGGCCAAGGTTCTCCTGTACCACCCGGAGGTTCTTTGAGCGTTTGTACAGCTCGCTTGCGTAGCTGTGGCGGATCTTGTGGGGGGTAATCCCCGACGGGGCATAGTGCTTGAAGATGTGCTGGATGGCACGGGAAGAGATATGCTTGCCCTGCTGCCCGACAAAGAGGGGACCATTGGTACGGGTACCGATGAACGATAAAATCTCGGCAAGTGTGTCCTCGTCAACGAAAACAAGGCGGATCTTGTCGCCTTTTCCCCGGATCCGGATCGTATGCTCATCAAAGTCGATGTCCTCGATGTTTATATTGCAGAGCTCAGAGACACGGACACCGGTAGCATAAATGGTCCGTACGATGAGCTTGTCACGGAGGTCATCGATAGAGTCGATGAGGCGGAGAACCTGGTTGTGCTTAAGATACTTTATCTCCTGTTGCTTGATACGGGGACGGTCAATTCCCAGGAGGGGGTTGATACTGACCACGCCCTGCGTCGAGAGAAACCGGTAAAACGAGCTTAACGTGGAAATAATCCGGTGAAACGTCTTGGGCTTGTAGGTCTGCATCGAGGAGACAAAAGCAAGAAAATCATTGACCATGATAGGCGTGACATCAACTGAAGTATCCAGACGGGCATTCTCGAAGTCTTTCCAGTGGAAGACGAGCTTTGTCACATCCATATTCCGCCGGAGCCAGACATAATAGCCGAAATGCCGGATTACCTGTTCGTAGCTGTCAAGGGTTCGTGGGGAATAGTTTCGCATCCGCAGGTAGTTCCGGTAGCTTTTGAGCCATTCCGAAAAATACCCGCTTTCCATGCTCTATTCTATTTTATCTCAAATAAATAAAGGTTTGCGCAGAATATCTATTCCGGGCAGTAATAACACGCAGATTGTAAAATGAGCCGCAGTAATACGGCTGTTCACAAATCAGAGGTTGAAACTGATGGAATCTGCATTGTGCACCAAAAAACCGGTCTCCCATTTCGGGGCCGGCAGTACAGCTCCGCAAAAACCCGTCTTCATCGTTAGGACAGCGGAGGGAAAAAGGTTTGAGATCCCCTCGCGCACCCTGCGCATCATCCCGCGCGATGATTTCCGGTACTTTGAGGTTGAATACGTAGACGGGGGCCAGAAAGTCCTGGCATGCACCACCCCGTTCGGGCTCGAGATCACGCTCGGGGATGGTGCGTGATGACCAGGACAGATACGTCCGTCGCGTTGAGCTTAGTGGACAAATCATACCTCGAAGCTGAAGCGAAGGCCTCCGGGAACACCCTCAAAGAGGAGCTGCACTGCATCCTGGTTGAGTGGCGATCGATGTACAAGGGGGCGAAGGCCTGATGGAAGACACGTCTAAGCTTCGGACGCTGGATGGAGCGATCCCGCTTTCCCAGGCAATCCCCCCGGAGAACGAAAGCCTGAAAGAAGGAATGGAGTTCGCCATAACCGGCCTGCTCATTTCAGAAATAGAAACTGCCAAGGAGGGCGGCAAGAGATGGGAGCGGGTCCACATCACCGCGCTGTCATTGCCTGGCGGAACCGAGCTACTGAAGCTGAAGACCTCCGCGGGTGCGGTTGTCAACAAGCTCAAGGACCTCAAGGCCCGGTACTGCTTCAATACCGGCGCCACGAGGAGCCCGGTAAAGGTCCGGGTAGTCTCAAAGCCCGGACCAAACGGGTTCTACCTGGACCTGGAGGACGCATAATGGTATCAATCCCGTACACTGATGAGGAGTGGGCAAGAATTGAACGCGCTTATCATCGTGTCAATAAAATTCACCCAGAGAAATTAAGGGACGGGAGAACAGCCAGAATCCGCGATGTTGCCGCTTGGTGGGCAGGATTCTCAGTGGGCTTTGTGCCGTAGTGAGTCCCCCTTGCCATGCACGTCTCCCAGGCTGACATCCTCCGCAGGCAGCTCGGTCTGCTTCCCTTCCACAG
>NZ_PIZH01000330.1 GCF_002835825.1 Methanoregula sp.
CAATGGGCCGTCCTCTTTCCCGCGGGAAAACTTGACACCGCTCCACCCAGACAGCTTCACCTGGGTGAATGATGAGCCGGCATGAGACCCGCCAGCAGACCATTTTCGGTGAGTATACGCCTACCCTTCCCCCGGTCAGGACAACCGACGGGCATATTGTTGAATGGGACCGGAGCCGCATCGCCCGCCAGATTGTCGAAGAGACAAAACTTGTCGAGACATTTTACGGGTACAACGGTGCGACCGAGGAGGCCGCCCAGGAGATCGCTCTCGATGTCGAGCACAAGATCAAGAACATGGGGCTCAAGTCCCTATCAGGCCCGCTCATCCGCGAGATCGTCAACATCACCCTCCTTGAACGCGGCATGGTCCAGTACCGGAATGTCTCGACCCGTGTCGGGACACCGGTCTTCGACGCACACTTAATCGATGTCGGGAAAGGGTTCGAGGCCCACGACAACGCGAACCTGCAGGAGAATGCCGAGACATCCCACAAGAAGAAGGCAGACAAGATCTCAAAAGAACAGTACCTCCTCCAGCTGCCCCCGTCCCTTGCCGACCACCATCTCTCCGGCGAGATGCACATCCACGACCTCGAATATTTCGGCACCCGCCCCTTCTGCCAGGACTGGGACCTGCGCTACTTCCTCTATTACGGCCTGATGCCGGACGGCAACGGCACCAAGGCATCGGTTGCCGGCCCGGCCAAGCGTGCCGAGGTCGCCATCCTCCATGCCGTGAAAGCCCTCGGGTCCGCCCAGACGAATTTTGCCGGCGGACAGGGCTATTACAATTTCCTCACGTTCCTTGCCCCGTACATGGAGGGGATGGAATACGAGGAGATCAAGCAGATGGTCCAGATGTTCGTGTACGAGATGACCCAGATGATGGTTGCCCGGGGCGGCCAGCTGGTCTTCTCATCCATCCAGCTCTCGCCGGGCGTCCCCTCGCTCTGGCAGGACAAGCCCTGCGTGTATAAGGGAAAAGTCTGGGACGGTTCTTCCGGACCGCACCGCACGTACGGGGAATTCGAGCGGGAAGTAAGGCTCCTCTTCAAAGCCATAATGGAGGTCATGCTCGAAGGCGACTACTGGGGCAAGCCCTTCAACTTCCCCAAGCCCGAGATCTCCATTGAACCGGACTTCATGCAGGAACGCGAGGAGTTCAATAAGAAACACCCTGAGCTCCCCACGTACCAGGACCTCTACCTCATGACCTTCGAGCTCGCCTCGAAGTTCGGCACGCCGTATTACGACAACCAGCTCCCGGCCTATCGCGGCGCCGGCAAGGGGATCTCCTGTTACCAGTGCTGCGCCTACCAGTTCTCCGCTGTCGCCGACGAGGACTCGGACTTTGACAAGAAGCTCTATTTCGAGAATGGCCGCCATTTCTCGATGGGATCGTGGCAGGTCGTGTCGGTCAACTGCCCCCGTGCAGCATACAAGGCGGAGGGAGACGACGCACGCCTCTTTGCCGAGCTGAAGAAACTCATGGACGTCTCGGTCGAGATCTTCAAGATCAAGCGGCGCTGGATGGACCTGATCCGGTCCAACAGCCGGATGCCGTTTGCCATGCAGCGCCCGAAAGATCCGAACACCGGTGAGCGGGGTGCCCTTGCGGTTGAACTCGAAGGCCTGGTGTACACCATCGGGGTCGTTGGCGTGAACGAGATGGTCCAGCACCACACGGGAAAACAGCTCCACGAGTCAAAAGAAGCATTCAAACTCGCCATCCGGGCCATGACCGAGATGGAACTCTATGGCCGCGAGCTCTCGCAGAAGAACAATATGACGATCGCCCTTGCCCGGACACCAGCAGAAACAACCGGCCAGCGATTTGCCGTGGCAGACCTGCTCGACCGCCGGTACCATGACGCTGCCGTAAAGGTGATCAAGGGAGATTTGGACTACAGCCTGCCAAAACTCGGCAAGGTCCGCGACCTTCCGATCTATTACACGAACGGCACCCACGTTGCCCCCGGGGCAAATGTCCCGCTCACAAAACGCATGGAGATCGAACATGTCTTCTTCCCGATTGTGGACGGCGGCAACATCTTCCACATCTGGCTTGGCGAGGCACGGCCGGATCCCCGGGGCTTAATGGACATGGCGATGAAGCTCTGCCGGAACACCCAGATCGGGTACTTTGCCTTCACGAGAGATATCACGGTCTCGCTCCGCCAGTTCCACGAGATGCGGTCGGGGAAGAAACCGGTGAGCCACACGGCGGCATCCGACTTCCCGGTTAAGGTTTAATCCCTTTTTTTCTCGGTAGGAACCCTGTCTGCCTGTTATGATCGCCCCCCTTTGCGCCAGCCCTGACTCGAAGAGCCTTGCAGGTTCTTCTCGTGTCTCGGGCCTGAAGACCCTCAACACCCCCCATGGGGTGGGGGCGCAGGCGATGCCTCGGTATTACCGGTACAAGAAAAATTACAA
>NZ_PIZH01000331.1 GCF_002835825.1 Methanoregula sp.
ACCTCGTGCGTCTGCATCGGCCCTCTGTATCCGGCTTCGTCTGCTGTTAACACGTCGGCGGTCAGGACTGCCTTGACGCCGTTCTCATCGACCCTATTTCTCACCTTGTGGAGGAGCAGTGCTGCATAGATATACTCCATCGTAAATCACCTGTGAATTATCTCAAATATTATTTTACCAGGTTCTTGAGGAACTGGCTTTCTCTCTGCGCTTTACCGATAATCGCATCGACAACATCCGCCTCGTAGACCGCTGCCTCGATTGCAACGCCGCGGGCATCCCTGACAGCCTTGGTCAGGAGTGCGCTCATGGAGTCCTTCGTCGGGATTGCTGCCTCGAGCGAGAGTGCAGTTGCCTGCCGGCTCGCGAGCGCAATCTGTCCGAGGATGACTGTCTCGTCAACTGCGAGCACCGACGGCTCGTAGACACTGCCTTCGTGGAATGCGGCCTGCAGGGCAAGTCCGACGTCCATGGGCTTGATGTCGAGTTTTACGAGTGCTGCTGCAAGCTTGGGGGAGATAACGGCGCCCTTCTTTGCAACCGTCTTGGTCTCCTTGATCTTGACCTTGCCGCCTTCGATGGCTGCCGGGATGCCGGCCTGCTGGAGCTCGCCGACAATCGGGCCGGGCTTGAAGCTCGTGGGGCCGCCGGGGACAACGATGTCTTCCGGTGCCTTCTCGCCGGGCTTTGCCGCCATTTTGGTCTTGGTCTTCTCAAGCTGCTTGTAGAGCTTGAACGGATTGTCGTTCGTGAAGATGATCGCCGAGTGACCGGAGAGGTACTTGGTGAGGTTCTTTACGTCCCCGCCAATCTCGTCGAACGCGTGCTTGATTAAGGTGTTCCTCGTCATCTTGATGACAGCCTTTCCGCGGAGGTTCCGGCGGATCTGCTGCACCTGCTGGGCGGGGATACCGTACATGTCGACAAGCCCGATGAGCTTGTACTCCTTTGCGTTCTTCTTGATATCAGCGACTTCGTCCTTCTTCCACGCGGGGAGGTGGTGCGTGTAGAGCGCCATTATTCCAGCCTCACTGCGGGACCCATCGTGGTCTTGACGAAGACGGAACGAACGTTGAGCGGTCCCTGTTCAAGGACAGACTCGATCCTCTTGACGATCGTTTCGATGTTCTCAGCGACCTGCTCCGGCTTCATTGCCGTTGACCCTACTTTTGTGGAGAAGACCGTCTTGTCTTTGGTACGGATCTTCACCGAGTTGCGCAGACGCTCCACGATCGGGCGGATATCCTGCCCGCCCGGAATCGGCATCGGCATCCTGCCCCGCGGACCGAGCCGGGGACCTAAATACCGACCAACCTGGGGCATGACCGCGGTTTCGGCGAGGAAGTAGCGGTATGCGCCTGCCACTTTCCGGGCCTCGCGGGGTGCGCCCCCGAGCCGTTCAACTTCTTCAGGGCCGATGATCAGGTCGACTTTGGCATCCTTTGCCTGCGTGACGATGTCTCCCTTCCCGATGACACAGATGCCGACATTCTCGCCGGAACCGTGGGGAAGAAGAACCGTCTCGTCGATACGATTCTTCGGCTGCGCCATATCGATGTTCTTGAGATTGATGGTTATGTCAATGCTCTCAGAGAACTTGCGTTTTGGCGCCTTCTCAATCGCCGTTTTCACGGCGTCTAAAATCTTGGCCCTATCAACCATCTGATTCCTCCATAGTTCTGCGACCGGACTCAATCCCGATCTCCTATGGTTTTCGCTAGTTTATTTCACTGCGAGTTGGCTGTCGTACTTGCCCTCGGCGATGAGCTTCAAAACCTCTTTTGGTTTCTTGCCATCGACCGTAACTCCGACGCTCACGCACGTGCCCACGACTTCCCTGACGGCAGTCTTGAGCTCGTAGGAGAGCATGCCTTCGAGTTTCATGTTGGCAATTCTTACAGCGGCCTCGAAGGGCAGGTTGCCTGCCACAATGGCGTTGGGCTCCTTGGAACCTTTCTCGATACCGGCCTCTTTCTTGATGAGTGCCGTTGTCGGCGGGATGCCGACTGTCAGCGTGAAGTTCTTTTTCGCGTCGACTTCGATCTTGACAGGGACCTGCATGCCGTTGAAGGATGCGGTCTTCTTGTTGATCTCGTCAACTACGGCCTTCACGTTGATACCGAGGGGCCCGAGCGACGGTCCAAGGGGTGGACCAGCCGTTGCCTTTCCGCCGGGTACTAAAACCTCGACCACTTCTGCCATAGTCTTTGCACCATGCCGTCCCTCTGTACAGAGGGGTCCAAGCTTGGGTCTGTAAATATTGATGGGAAGGGTGATAAAGGTGATCGTGGGAAGGGGAGAGCTAGCCGCCTAATGCTATTCGATTTAAAATTCCGTCTGATAAAATTTTGTTAATTTTATTTGTCAGGTTTTCCAATGACGATAAGAAAGATACCTTTCTCTTATACAAATATGACGCTGACGACA
>NZ_PIZH01000332.1 GCF_002835825.1 Methanoregula sp.
CGCCACCCCGAACGATACCGTGAAAGAGGCACTGGTAGTGCCGGATATGTGTGCGCGGGAAGAGGAGTTCGTGCAGGTCCGCTCCGGGATACGCCGGGACCTGGTGAAGATAGCCGGTGGGGATGATACGTACACCGCCGTCCTGTTTGCCGGATCCGGAACAGCCGTCATGGATTCCGTAATCAACTCCGTGGTTCCGGAGAACAGGAAAGTCGCTGTCATCGTGAACGGGGCTTATGGCGAGAGATTTGTGGCCATTGCCGGGTCCTATGCCATCCCGAATGTTCCCATCCGCTTTGACTGGGGCAGCAAAATCGACCTGGCGGTTGTTGAAGAGGTGCTCAGGAATGACCGCACCATCTGCTGTCTCGTGCTTGTCCATCACGAGACAACGACCGGCATCCTCAACCCGCTGGACGAGACCGGTGCCCTGGCGAAAAAATACCAGTGCACCTTTCTTGTCGACGCCATCTCGAGTTACGCCGGTATACCGATCGACATCCGGGCCTCCGGCGCCGATTTTTTGCTTTCCACTTCGAACAAGTGCATCCAGGGAATGGCAGGCATCGCGTTTGTTATCTGCCGGCGCGATGCCCTGGAAGCGATACAGGGGTACCGGAAGCGTTCGTTTTATCTTGATCTGTACAGCCAGTACCAGTATCTTGAAACAACCGGCCAGACCCCGTTCACCATCCCGGTCCAGGTTGCCTATGCCCTGCAGCAGGCAATCTCTGAATATTTCGAAGAAGGGGGTACTGAACGCTACCGGCGATACAGGGAAAACTATACAATGCTCCGGTCGGGTCTGCTCGCCCTGGGTTTTTCCCTGCTTCTCGCAGAAGAGCTGGAATCGCACATCCTCTTAACGGTCCTGGAGCCGGAGGATCCCCGGTTTGATTTTGACCGCATGCACGATTTTCTCTATAGCCGGGGATTTACCATCTACCCGGGAAAGATCCGGAAACGATCGTTCCGGCTCTCGGTCATGGGCGCAATTTACCCGGAAGATATCCGGGCATTTTTGCAGGCACTCGGCGAGTACCTTGCTGCAGCGAACGTGAAATTATAAGGGGGCAGCCTGCTTTGTTACCGGGGAATTCTTTTGGGCCGATATTCTTTTTATCTGATACGTTAACATAGGACGCCATGGACGAAGGGATGAAGAAAATTGTTCTGCTGATGGTATGTCTGGCCGTTCTCGGTTGCATTATCGCAGGAGTCCACTACGTTGCCATCGATCTCCCCTTGCAGCAGGCTGCAATCCATGCACCCGGAAATGGCATGATGGACCCCTGGATCTAACAAGGATGATTGGGTAGAGGCTGCACTCAACGTGCCCACGAACCGTTATAGCTATGGGTTGGTGGTAACCGGATGGCTCATGACCAAAGCTCCGGATATCCTTTCATCGGTATTTTATACCCGTCGTGACAGAACCAGATACTAGTGAGGACAACGTATTGCCAGAACCACAACGATCCCCGCTCGCCAGCCTCGTGCTCTTTATGATCTGCCTGTCGGTTGCCGGCTCCCTTGTTGCCGGGGCGCATTATTACGCGGTGGACCTCCCGATGCAGAACACGGTCCAGGCACCCGGGAACAGCGTAGTCCAGTCATGGAAATGCAGCGACTGTGCAAATGTCTGCAGGTGGGCAGGGACCCTGTCTCAGACCTGCTATAACCTTTGCCTGGGAGACTGCTATTGATTTTTCAAACCCGTTTAACTTTTTCAACCGCGATCACGATCGCATTCGAAGAGCCGGATGGCTCTTCTCCTCAGTCATCGGATGATGGTATCGGATTTTAATACCAGTATTTATGTATTGTAAAAAATAACCCGGAAGAGTTTCCCGAGTAACCTGGAGGTATGTTAACATGACATCATCACAATCCACACGTTCGCCGCTTGCCCGGCTCGTATTGTTCATGGTCTGCTTATCGATTGCCGGCACAGTTGTTGCCGGGGCACACTATTATGCCGTGGATCTTCCGAGGCAGAGCGCTGTCACCGCACCGGAAAATGGTTCACCGTCGTGGCAGAATTGCGGCTGTTCCGAGCGTCATCTGTTTTGTATTTCTAACTGTGATACCGTTTGTTCAAAAGATAATCCGCTTGGCTGTTTTATGTGTGACCAGACATGCGAGACAAACTATTATTTGTGTTCTCTTAACTGTAAAACACCATAATTTTAAAAATCCCTTTTTGAAATCGATCTTTCCAACCCGGGACACCGGAAGAGATGCTCTCCGCGAGATACACTTCTCCGACGGAGACATGGTGTGCCGGGAGATGAATGGTGCTTTCTCCCTCCGACCGGCCCGTTTTAGTTTCACCCTCCCCCCGCCTTTCCTGTATTATCACGGCCCTCTGAGAACCGGGACCATGCAATTCCTCTGGTGCGGGTTTCATCTCTCCTCCGA
>NZ_PIZH01000333.1 GCF_002835825.1 Methanoregula sp.
TGCTTGTACCACACGAACCACGGGTTGTCGATAAACCCGATGATATTCTTGATCACGATCTGGCCGAGCATTAATGGGAGGATTGGCAGCACGCCCAGGAACGCGATGGTCACAAAGATGATCGAGTCGAGCGTGAGGGAGACTGCATCGCTCACGCTGGACCGGAGCCAGACGTACGGGTTGAGCATCGTGTGGTGCCGGAACGCAAGCTCGCGTTGTAAAAATCTCTTCTTCAGTGCGGAGAAAATACTGGCATCGATGGTGGAGCAGACAAGGAACGCGATCCAGCTGGCGAGCGTGATCCGGATGCTCATGGAGAAGATGTCCTGCCAGGCTGCTTCGTGCGTGAAGACCGCTGCGGGCGAGAGCGAGTTTACCATCAGGAAAAAGATCACGAGCAGCACCTGGCTGATGAAGACGATGGCGATCGCGGCATGGGTCATCGCCTTGCCGTACACTTCATTAATCATATCGATGACCTGCGCGATGAACGGGTAGAGCAGGACGGAGGCCGGGGCGGTAAAAACATAGATGCCAAGATCAAAGTCAACGACCCGTGCTGCAATGATCTGGGACGCGGCAAGGTACACAACGTAAAACCCGGTCAGGGCCGCAAAACCGTATTGCGGGTAGCGCCGCACGATCTGGACCGAGGCGTAGGTCACAATGGTGAGGCTGAGCAGCCAGCAGATCCAGACAAGCATTCCCGGGAATTTGTCGCGCGATGTAATGGAACTTACGACAGGGTTTGGAGCGTCCTCATCCCACTACCACAAGCCATCCCCAGTACACCATCACCTGCAGCACCGTGAGCGGAACCCCGATCTTCATAAATTCAAAAAATGTCAGCGTCTCGCCCTGCTTCTCCGCGTTCTGGATGATAATGACGTTGCTTGCCGCGCCGAGGATCGTGAGGTTGCCGGCAATCGTGCTCCCCGCTGCAAGCGCCATGAGCTGGGCCGTGCCGGCTCCGGCTTCGGTTACGATCGGCTGGAAGAGCGCAACGAACGGGACATTGGAGATGAACTGGCTGATGACCACGCTTGTTGCGAGCAGCGCCGGGATCGACGTGAGCATCCCGCCGCTGACAAGCGACTGGAAGAACCCGGTCTGCCAGACGCTATCCATGAGGACGAACATCGCGGCAAAGAAGACGAGCGTGTTCCAGTCGATCGATTTCACGATCTCAACGCGGCGGTGCGAGAAGAGTATGATGGGGAGTGCAGCGCCGATTGCGATCAGCGGGAGGGTTACAAGCATGGAGCCGGTGATGAGCGATGCGACAATATTGACCGCCGCGAGCAGCAGGATAATCGCGAGCGAAATTTTTGAAAGGAGCATGAGCCGGTCATCGCAGGCCGGGACCGGAAGTTCAGCGAACGTGCATTGGGCGAATTCATCGCGGTAGAACCACCGCAGGATTCCCCACGAAACCCCGAGGCAGATGAGCGTGGGTATCGCGAGCCAGACCACGAATGTAAGGAAGGGTGATGCCATGCCGGCGTTCAGCGCAACGAGCAGGTTCTGCGGGTTGCCGATCGGGCTCATCACGCTGCCGGTCGTGATGGCGATGGCAAGCGCGAGGAGCAGGAGTTTCGGGGAAATTTTTCGGCTCGCGGCAAGACCGAGCACGAGCGGCGTGCCGATGACCGCGAGCGTGTCGTTCATCAGGAGTGCAGAGAGGATTCCCATGCCAAAGAGAATGAAGAGGACGACCTGGTCCGGGTTCTTCGCCCGGGCAAAGAAGCGGTGGGCAATGCAGGAAAGGTAGCCGCTTACAACCATCGCCTCTCCGACAACAAACATACCGAACAGGAAAAGCATCACGCTGGGATCGATCGCGAAGAGTGCATCGGCAGGGGAGATCTGACCGGTGATGAGGACTGCGACAGCTCCTCCAAGCATGATCTGCCAGATCTTCAGGTTGAACCGGCCGACCTGCCGGACTGCGATGAGCAGGAATACTGCGGCAAGGACGAGGATGGGGAGGTAAGAGGACATGTAGTGTACCTGGTGGTTGAGAAGAGTTGGGGTGCGGGTGAATAATTATTGTGCGGGTTGTTGGGGACAATGTTCTTTGAAAAACCGGTTGGATGCAACGCATGTGATAGGTTGAGTCAAACATTTGATGCTATTGCGAGCCATCCCACCCCCTGATGGGGGTCGCTCGGGCGGCTCGTCGCCCCCTCGCCGGGCAGGTCGGTTTATGCATGAATTATGCCGTATTGAGGCCGCCGCGGGAGCGCCCCAGCGGGGAGGCAATCGTCGCATCAGCGAGGATTGCCTGGAGAAGGCATCAGCCTTCGACTGTGGCGGCAGGCATCATAACCGGGGGTATGGGGGCATCAGCCCCCATAATTTACTAAAAAAGAACTCAATTACCGCTCCACCTTCCAGTGCAACAAC
>NZ_PIZH01000334.1 GCF_002835825.1 Methanoregula sp.
CCCCTCGACAAACCCCTCGGCTCTGCGAAGTATGCCCGGAATGTCTCCGGCAGGGACGAGATCACGCTGGTCATCGGGCAGCAGGAAGGCGACGGGGCGGTCTGTGAAGGGTTCGGCTTCGACCAGATCCTTGCGGCGGTCGAGGCAGTACGGCCGATGGTTCTTGTCTGGGTTGGCCGGTTTCCGGAGCCCGGAACACCGGAACATACCATTCTTACCCCTCGGGTTTCTGCCCGGGCAGCCACATTTGAAGAAGGATATACCCTTGCACAACAAAAGACGATACAGGGATCGATTGTCCTTACCGTCAAGACCTGGAGATGAACAGCGCCCATGAAGTACATGCACCCCCGCCCGAGCTCGATCGTTGCCGCCCTCTACACAGCCCGCGACCTTAATGTTGACGTTGCCATCCTCCACGGCCCCTCCGGCTGCTCGTTCAAGCACGCACGCCTGCTGGAGGAAGACGGGATGCGGACGCTCACCACTTCGCTTGCCGACAATGAGTTCATCTTCGGCGGCCAGAAGCCGCTCGAGGATGTGCTCCGGTATGCGGAGGAGACGTTCCATCCCCGGCGCATGGCCGTGGTCGGGACCTGCGTCTCGATGATCATCGGCGAAGACCTCCAATCCGCGATTGACGGGGCCGGTATTACGACTCCCACGATCGCAGTCGACATCCATGCCGGCTTCCTGGAGAATATTGCAGGAGTCCTCTCGACGCTTGAAGCCGCAGAAGTGGCTGGCTGGATCACGGAAGAGGAACTGGCCCGCCAGCGGCAGATGATGCAGGCGGCAAATGACGTTGAACGTCTCCGGGGGGCAGCGTCACAGTCGTACATTGAAGCATCGCGGGGCGACCTCAAGCATGTTGCAGCGCAGGAACTCCTCCGGCTCGCACGGTCCGGAAAAAAAGGCGTCGCGATCCTCAACGCCAAGAAAGAGACCGCGTACATGTTCGTGGACGCACTCATCGCGCTTCACGACAAATGCCCGGATGCGGACATCACCTATATCGCCAACCTTGATCAGCGGGGACTCCCGAAGACGCGGGGCGATGCTGACAGGATCGCAACAGAACTGGCAGAACGGGGCGTGAAGGCCGAACTCATCGGTGCGCTGGACGAGTACGGGGCAAACGGCGACTGGCTGGGGAAACGGATCCGCGAGATCAAACCGGACTTCGCGCTCATCACCGGTGTCCCCCATGCCATCCCGCCGGAGTACACGGAAGGCGTTGAGTGCTTCTCCATAACAAACGGCCCGCGGCAGGTGGCCCCTCTCAAGGCCATCGGGCACCAGCATGTGATGGTGGAGATCGACCTCCACCCCAAGACGCTCGGTGTCCGCTCGATCGTGGAGAGCGAATTCGGGGCGGTTCTCCGGAGCCTCCCATGAAAGCGGTTCTCATCACAGGTGACCGATCAGGTAGTGGCAAGACCAGCATCACGCTCGCGCTCGCGGCCCTTCTTTCAAAGACAGATACGGTCCAGACTTTCAAGGTGGGAATGGACTACATCGACCCATCCTATCTTGCGGCCGTATCGCACCGTCCCTGCCGGAACCTGGACACGTTCACGCTCAACGGTCCGCAGGTGCACGATATCTTCCGGTTCGGTTGCCGGGGCGCGGACATCGCGCTCGTGGAAGGCGTGCGGGGACTGTACGAAGGGGCCGAGGCCCTGGGCGACACCGGCAGTACGGCCGCGATCGCAAAGGAACTCGACCTTCCTGTTGTTCTCGTGGTCTCGGCCCAGAGCATCACCCGGAGTGCAGCTGCGATCGTCAAAGGGTTCCAGTCCTTTGACCCGAAGATCCGGATCGCGGGTGTGATCCTCAACAACATCAAAGGCGGGTCGCATAAGGCCAAGGCGGTGACTGCTATCGAGCACTATTGCGGCGTCCCGGTCATTGGTGCCATCCCCCGTATGGAAGAGATGCAGCTTGCCATGCGCCACCTCGGGCTCGTGCCCTACCGGGAGGGATCGGGACGGGGTGACTTCGATTCCCGGATCGATACCATCACAAAGATGATCGGGCAGTACGTTGATCTCGACCGGCTCCGCTCGCTGATGAAGGACGTACCGGACAACCCTGCACCCACGATCTTCGACTCCCTTCCTGTTCCCGATGTAACAATCGGTGTTGCGCTGGACGAGGTGTTCAACTTCTATTACGCGGACCTCTTCGATATTCTGAAAACCTGCGGGGCAAAGACCGTGACCTTCAGCCCGAGCCATGATAGTCTCCCCGAAGCTGACGGGTACATCATCGGCGGGGGATATCCCGAGCTTTTCCTGCGGGAACTCGAAGCCAACAACCGTATGCGGGAGGCCATTCGCGAGGTATCGCGGAACGGCACGCCCGTGTACGCGGAGTGCGGAGGGCTGATGGATCTCACGGAC
>NZ_PIZH01000335.1 GCF_002835825.1 Methanoregula sp.
CACTCCTAGTCTTTGTGTTCTTCAAGTCCATGTGTACGGTGCGTCGTGGAAGCCGGCTCTTGTTGACAATGTGCTTGTGGGTCATGGGCCGGCCATCATCCAGGTTCCGGAGCACCGGTTTTGATGAGGGTGGTAGTGTTGCTGGTTGCATGTGAGTGATGTTAACACTTTTAACATATCAACTTGTCGGTTAATTATACAGTAATTTTTATACAATAATGTATGTTCATGCGCCAGGAACGGATCGCCCTTCTCCTGCTTGTAGGGGTGGCGGTTATCGTCATCACGGCAAACTGTGCCCTGACCATCATCGGCAAAGAGCCGTTCGCCCGTCCGTTCTCTGTAAACTCACAGGACGGCGACCTGGTTCTCATCGAAGGAACCGTCAGCAGGGTGAATGTCATTGAAAATGGCGGGCATCTCTCCCTTCTCGTTGCAAACACAACGATCTTTATTCCGGCACCTGCCGCACAGGGGCGCGTGATTCACCGGAACGATACGGTACGGGCATTCGGGATCGTGGAAACGTACCGGGGAAAAAAGGAGATTGTGGTCAACAATGCCGACGATCTTCGGATTACCACGATTCCCTGATAGCAATACAGCTTGTGAATGCCCCGGTAGGAGAAGAAGATCATGAGGGGGGTGGGGATCCGGCTGGTTCCTGCGGTCCGGCACCCATGGCCCGGAGCGCCTTGCGCGCTGCCTCGCGGACTGCCGCATCGGGATCACCAAGGGCATCGGTCAGGCCGGGCGCTGCCCGCCGGTCTCCGATTGCCCCCAGTGCCCAGGCGGCCTCTTTCCGGACCCGGGCCTTCTTGTCTTTCAGGAGGGCAAGCAAGCGGTCAACAGCCCGGGGGTCTTTGAGTTTCCCAAGGCCCCACGCAGCACCGGCCCTCAGCCATTTGTCATCCGATGCCGATGCTTCAAGCAGGGGTTCCAGCGCCCTCAGATCGCCGATCTGGCCAAGCGACTTTGCGGCAAGCCACTGCACATCCACATACGGGTCTTTCAGGGCCTCGATGAGGGGGGTGACAGCCTCCGGATCGCGCTCGGGCCCGAGCATCTCCGCAGCGTGCCAGCGGAAATTCAGGTTGGGATCCTTTAAGAGAGCGATCAGGCCACGGACGCGGCGCTTCCGCCGCCCTGTGCTCACTTCCGGGTCTTCCACTATGACCGGCCCGCCCGGTTCCGGTACAGGGGCTGATACCCCATTCTCCTGCATCGCTCCCTCAATCACCTCCCATTTGGGATGACCCAAGATAATGGTTTCTCCCCCGGATCTTATGGGTGAAGAAATAAACGGGGAGAGAAATGTTCAGCGTGTGATGAGCGGCCGGATCTCAAGGCTGAAGGAGAAGTTCCGGACGCTGTGGGTGAGCGATCCCATGCTGATCACGTCCACGCCGCAGGCAGCATAGTCCCGTAGGGTTTCCTCATCGATTCCCCCGGAGATCTCGATGACGACCTGATCGCGAACCCCGTTTTGCCGGAGTGCTGCAAGAGTTTCCTGCACCTGCACCGGCATCATGTTGTCGAGCATGATGATATCTGCCCCGGCACGGGCAGCAAGAACCGCATCTTTTGCCGATTCAACCTCGACCTCGATCTTCTTGTACGCCGAGTGCGCCCGGGCCTTCCGGATGGCTTCTTCGAGCGGCACAATTGCCAGATGGTTGTCCTTGATCAGGATCCCGTCGCTTAAGTTCATCCGGTGGGGATCGCCACCCCCGATTTGCACAGCTTTCTTGTCAAACCGCCGGAAACCGGGGCAGGTCTTCCGGGTCCCGGCCACCCTGCACGACGGGTTCCCGTGCCTCACGATAGCCGCCATGTCCGCCGTGCGGGTAGCAATACCGCTCATCCGCCCGAGGATATTGAGCGCGGTCCGTTCAACAAGGAGGATGTTTTTTGCTGTTCCCGAAAGGGTGAGAACGGACTCGTTTCTTGTAACCTTGTCGCCATCCCGTTTTCCTCCCGTCACCGCTACCCCGAAATGGGTGAAGAGGAGTGTCGCCTCTTCGATCCCGGCAAGGGTACCGTCCTGTTCCGCGCGGATGGCTGCCGTGCAGGTGATGTCGGGGATAACCGCTTCCGACGTCACATCTCCCGCAGGGGTATCCTCTTTGAGGAAATCCAGTAATTCATCGAGAACTGTCATACCCATCCCGCCCCCCGTCATGTCCCAACAACAATTGGGTCGTCCATCTTTTCGAGGAGCGAGAGTACGGAGAGCGCGGCAAGGTAACTGGTTGCAGGGTTGTCGGGGCTGGGCATATTGGTGACGCGGACATAGGTCTCGCCGAAGTCTCCTTCAATGAAGAGTTCGTGGACGTTCTGGTCCACCGCGGGATCAACGTAGAGCTCGACATCGGCATCCATGCCGGCAGCAAGG
>NZ_PIZH01000336.1 GCF_002835825.1 Methanoregula sp.
CAGCGCCTGCAGGAGACTTCGAAGATCGAGGGCGATCCTTCACACAACTGGGACAAGAAAGAGAACGCGGAACGGTACGATGCGAACGCACGGAGCGAGTACGATGACCGGGTGCAGAGGACGATTGCCTCCCTGCCGCTCTCCAAGAATGCCCGGGTCCTCGACATCGGGGCCGGACCGGGAGTCCTTGCCCTGCCCCTTGCCCCGCTCGTCCGTGACGTGACCGCGGTTGAGCCCGGTGCCGGGATGGTGGAAGTCCTCAAGAAGCACGCGGAACGCGACGGGATCCGGAATATCACGTGCGTGCAGAAGACCTGGGAGGACGTCGATCCTGCCCGCGACCTCGCACCACCGTACGACATCGTCATCGCGTCGCTCTCGCTGACCATGCACGACATCCGCGAGGCGCTCGCAAAAATGGATGCCGCGTGCTCCGGCTCGGTCCACCTCTTCTGGTTTGCCGACGTGCCGTTCTGGGAGCGGATGAATGCGGACCTCTGGATGTCGCTGCACGGCCGGCCGTATTACCCGGGGCCGAAGGCCGACTGCCTCTTTGGCGTCCTGTACCAGATGGGGATATTATCGGACGTGACGATGATGCCGATGGGAAAGGAGTACCGGTTCGCGAGCCAGGACGAGATGATAGCATTTTTTACAAAACGGTTCGGGGCGGCAACACCGGCGCAGAAGAAAACGATTGAGGACTATGTCGCCCCGATGATCCGTACAGAGGGCCATGAGGTTGTTATCTCCGGGATGTCAACGCTGGCGCATGTATGGTGGAACACACACCAACGTGGGTAATCACCTTCGGGTTCTGCGAGACCCGCGAATCTTTTTATACCATATCCGGGTTATGGATCTTTATGGCACTATCACTGGTCGTAACCCCGGTTGCCATGCTCCTCGAGCTGGTCATCTGTTTCCTTGGCTTTTACCTGGGCTATACAAAGAAGAAGGCCTACGGGTATCTCTTTGCCGTGACATTCCTCCTGTTTGCCCTGTTCGATTATCTCGGCCAGGCCGGCCTGGACGCTGACAGTCTTGCCATCGTGAACCTGGTGGCCGTTCTCGCCGCTCTTGCCGGGATGTATCTTGTGCTCCAGGAAAAGTGACAGGGAATCTTTTTTTTCGTGCATTCTCCAACAGGGTGAATTTGTTCAATCGCATTTCCGGAAATCACTAATGCGGTTGCCCGCTCTCAGTGCGATCCAATTCAGTTTTTAGAATTTTTTTTGTTGGCTGAACCGGCACCGGGCATACCATACGCCTTTACAAAAAAAAGTGGGGAAGAGTATTCTTATTGATGATAATGACAGGTCGTGATGGGCACGGTCTTGTCAATATCCCCGCCGAAGTATGCCTGGCAGGTATCCAGGTCCTTCGTTCCCTCGCAGGTAAAGGAGCCCCACTGGAAGTAGCAGGGTGCACTGGCAGTTCCGATGAATTGGTTGCCATTGTAACAATCAACAATATGTTCCCAGCAGGTGTTCGGTTCGGCGGCACCCTGGATAACCTGTCCAGGACACGGATTGTTTTTCGCAATGGACAATCCACTGTCGATCAGAATGTTTTCCAGGGGGGTTGCGGCCTGCGCAACACCCGTTGCAAGACATACGATGAGAAGGGTAGCCCCAAGGAGCGGAATATAATTCCACTTCCTGGCGGCCTGTTCCCTTCCCCCGACGATTTTTTTTGTCATAGAAGGGGTCATGATATTCTCCTTCCGCCCGGTTTTTCCGGGCCTGGAACTACATCTTCCTTCCCGCAATAAATGCATCTTGAAGATGGAAAATTTTCATGCTTTTTTTTCAAATGTTCCTGCTTGGGCACTGCTTGAAAAAACCCGGGCGGGTCTTAAAAAACCTGTCAGTGGAAGTTTCCCTGGAAAGGATCATGGTGAAAGACCAATTCTGTCGAATGCCCCAAATCGCGGATCTTCCCGTGGTTCCCCATGCCGGAGATCCAGAAATGATGAGTTAGCATCAATCAGGCGCGAAAAGCCGGCTGCGATCGGGCTTGCGGAAGGGGCATAGAAGGAGAAGATGGATCCGGCAGAGCGGATCGTGAGAAACATCGTCTTGCTTTTCAAATCGGATGGTTCATAACACTCCCGGATGGTACATTAGTGAGGATAAAATTGGCTATCTCAGGAGCATCAGAACGATCGCCGCTTGCCCGGCTGGTATTTTTCATGGTCTGCATTTCGATTGCCGGCGGCGTCGTTGCCGGGATATCCGCGTATGCAGCGGGCCAGCAGCAGCCCCCGGCGCCTTCCAATGTCTGCAGCTATCAGATGGATGCAGACTGCCGTGTGTACGCTTGCGATGACGTGTGCGCAAGCCCGGCTCAATACCGTCCCCCATCGGCCGAATGCGAAGC
>NZ_PIZH01000337.1 GCF_002835825.1 Methanoregula sp.
GGCGGTGTACTTTGATACGTTCTGGTCCACGATCGATAAATCCGGTGCTAATTTTCCGACGACACTTACTCACATTCCATCGGTTTGCTGGCATCGGAAGTACACCGCCCGACCCCCGCATGCATTCTGGAAATGCCCGGGTACGTGAGCAGTTCGAAATAATTTCTCCAGAGCAGAGTGATCCCTCATCTCGAACAGTATCAGAAAGCTGATGGATACTTCGAATTGCAGAGGAACACGTTGCTTATTGGATAACGGAAAATCTCTGAATGTGTGAGAAATTTCTGTTAGCCGGATTTTCCGGAATAAAAAAGAAATTTTTTGTCAGCGGGACACGTCCCGCAACCTGCTTCCGGTTCAGACCGTCAGCAGCTCAATTTTGATGTCGCGTGCATCAGTACCGAAATGGAGCATGGCGCAGTGCCCGTCCATTGCCGGGCCGGGATTGACAACCTTGACACCATCGACTTCCATGACGCCGCGCGCCTCGTGGATGTGGGCGCAGCAGACAAGGTCAAAGGACTTCATGTGCCGGCGGATGCTCTGGCTCCCCACGTGCTCCCCTGCCGGTTTGTCAAGGGTCTCGTAGGGCGGTGCATGGCAGAGGAGGACATTGTGGACAGTCTTTTCCATCTTCTTCATGGCGCCATTCAGGACGTCATCGATCTGCTTGTCGGTCATCTCGAACGGGGTGCCGAACGGCGTCGGGTTAGACCCGCCGACACCAACAATGGTCATCTTGCCAAGGTTCATCGAAGTCCCGTGCATGCACACGGTATCGGAGTGTTCGAGCGTCTCGAGGATCTCACGGGGGTCGCAGTTGCCGGGCACGGCAAAACAGGGCACATCGATGCGTGAGAGCACGTCATCGACCGCGTCAACGGGACCCATATTGGTAATATCGCCTGCAATAAATACCGCTTCCGGAGAAAGCTCCAGAAATGAATCAATTTTACCGAATTGACCATGGAGATCTGCTATTAGCAGCACATCTTTCATGATATATCATTTGAATGGCGTCGTAAAAACCTTATCTCAGGATCATTCCACGAACCGGTCAGGTGTCCCCGTAAAGCCAGGTCGCCACAGACTTTTTCGGTCTCGGGCAGGAGCGGACGCGCAGGCAAACCGGCAAGCAGCGTCCCGGGCAGAGGGATGAAGCGATGGACATGGACGGTGCCGGCCCGTGCCACTTCACGAATCAGGTCGAGCGTTGCCCGCTGGTCTGTATCGGTCTCAAATGGCAGGCCCACGATGAAATCAACGACCGGGGTCAGCCCGTGCTCCTGGCAGAGGTCTACAGCAGCGATCACGTCAGACACCGTGTGTCCCCGCTTCAGCCGGGAAAGGACCGCGTCGCTCCCGGACTGGGCACCAAAGTGCACCCGGGTATTCGTGCAATACCGGTTGATCAGTTCCAGAGACGTCGTGCAGATAAACTCCGGGCGCACTTCGCTTGGGAAGGTCCCGAAAAAGACCTGGTTCTGGCAGGCACGAAGGAGGCGTTCAACCTTGTCGAACCGCGGATGAACACCATCCGACCCGTACGCGAAGGCATTGGGGGTGACAAATCTCGACTGGGAGTGCCGTTCTGTATACCGTGCAATCTCGTCAATGGACCGGTGCCGCATGCAGTGGCCGAAGATCTGCGGTGTCTGGCAGTAGCCGCAGGAGTACGGGCAGCCACGCGAGATCTCGATATACCCTTTGTACTCGGAGAACGGGGGAAAGGCATCCAGCCGGACCGCGGTATCCACCGGCTGATACCAGTCGCCGGTCATGACGCCGGGGATCCTGCCGTCCCCGCCATGAAGAAGGTTGAGGAGGAGTCGTGGAAGCGTGTATTCACCTTCCCCTACGACGACATAGTCTGCATAACCGGCCATCTCGCGGGGTGCAGCCGTTGCATGCGGTCCGCCGACCACGGTTATACAGTCCGCGTCATCAATCTCCTGTTGATAGTGTGCCGCAGTAATCGATGTCAGGCTGTAGCAGGTGATATCGCCCGTGGGTGCATCAACCGGGGTGAGATGGATCCCTTCCCGTTCGCAGGCCGCATAGAGGACCGCAAAGGAGTTTCTCGCAGCATGGATTGTTCTCCAGTTGACCGGCATGGTTACCAGTGTATGGCACGGGAGAAAAAAAGAGGGTTGTGGATCGCGATCAGCGCTGGCGGTACTCGCTGATCACATCGGTGACCTTGTAGGTCTGGCCGTTCATCTGGGAGACATAGACGACAACACGGTCAGGGTTGTTGGGATCCTTTGTCCCTTCGAAAACAACCCCACCGCCCTGAGGCAGAAAAAAAAAAGAAATAAAAATAGATCCATCCGACCGGTACAGCGTCACATCAATGGAACTGACCAGAGACTGCCC
>NZ_PIZH01000338.1 GCF_002835825.1 Methanoregula sp.
GGCTTGTTTCATTGTGGTCCGCGCCAGAGTCTCCGCATAGACGTCCGCGGGAAGCGTCACCTTACGAGAAATTGTCTGCTTGCCCCAGCTGAGCGTTCCATCAGGAGCGACCTTGACGATTTTCCGGACCTGACCCGTGTTGTCGAAGGGGATGGACTTCCCCCAGCCTGCCCGTATCTTTTCCGCAAGGGCCTCTTGGATCTCTGGGTAGGAAAGGCCGGTTTTCAGTCCATTTTTGATGACATCTGTCATCTCGTTGCCGAGAGCGCCGAATGTCTGGTCAAGGTGAGGCCCCAGTTTCGCGATGATCGGGTCCAGGGCCTGGCTCCCTAAAGGAGCTCCAGGCATCCCAATCTCTTTGCCTGCACGTTCATACCCCAAGAAAAATGAGGTTAAGATATACTGAGACAGAGAAGTGATCAGTTTTTCTTTCGCCTGATCCGTCCGGTTTTGAATGAACTCGATTAGCGAATTAAGGATGATGTCGTCGGAGGTGGACATTGTTCACCTCACAGACCCAGAACATCCAGGATATCCTCCCGCATGGCCTCGATTTCCTGTTTGAACTGCTCACGGGCCGGTGCTGCGGACCGTAGGACCGGTTTCGGGATCCCGGCCTGCGCCGCCAAGTGAGCGATGAGGGGAGCCATGACGTTTTCATAACTGCCATTGGGTAATTTCTGAATAGCCGGTGAGTGGATAAGCTCAATGAGAGCGGCTGCCCGTGCAGATGCCGGGTCCTGCCCAGCGGAGGGCTGTTGAGGATCCGCAGGGGCCTTCGGCGCTGTTGGTGCTGGGGGAGTCTGAATCGCTGCGATCTCGGCTTTCGTCAGGGGATATCCCATGTTATCCAGGAAGCGGATCAGGACCGATGCCGGGAGGTATGGCAGCAGCGGTGCGATAAGTGTCGATTTCTTGACCTTATCATCGATTGACAGGTCCTCGAATACGAACCAGGCTGACCCTTCCTCGTATCCTTGGGATTTCAGCCATGGGTTGATTAACAGGTCCTCCAGGATCTCCGCTATGCGCTGACGCTCCGGTGCCAGGTCCCGTTCAAAGAAGTCCAATTGGATCTCGCCAACGCTGCGATTGCTGCTGCCAGATTCAGTGAAGGAGTCCGCGAAACCCATTGAAGCGACAAACTCGTCTTCTACGTGATCCTGGGCCTTGGCTACAGACATGGGATTGCCTGAGGGTGCAACGATAGATACATCCATGGGGTCCGGATCCCCTGCAGTAGCACGGCCACGGAAAAAGAAATCGAAACCGGCCCGCATACCGCGTTTCAGTTCACGTTTGATCTCATCGCGTTTATCCCAGAGGTTATTCGGGATCACAAACTTGTGCTTCGGGTCTCCGTGTCGACGGGCCATAATGGCCTGGTCTCGCTCGATACCGAGCTTGTTCATGATCACAACGTAATTCTGCCGAGTGAGGGCCAGACCGTCTTGCCAGCGTGGACTGGGATATCGTGCGAGGTAGATCAGCTCTTCAGGGAAGAAAAACACCGTGGGGTCCCCGTCACCATCTGGATCTGTGACCATCCCGGACGGGCCATATGCCCCGTAGTTCTGGATATATCCAATGATATTGAACCCGGTACCTGCTTTGAGTGTCAGCCCGTATGCAATTTGTTTGACCCCTTTCCTCGACTTCAGGTACTCCTTTAATTCGGTCACGTCATTGGCATTGTCACGGAATATCCGGACCGATGGAGGATAGATAAAATCCAGCCGTATGAGGTCTTTCGCCCGACCAAAGGCATCTAGGGACCTGAACGGCTCAAGAAAGACCCTGCCATACCCTTCATAATCCATGTAAAATTGGATCATTGCCGTTGACAGGTGCATCTTCCGCGCAAATGCATCGAGGGCGTCCTGCTGCGTTTTGTCGTCACTAATAAGCCGGCCGCACATCGCGTTTTTGGCACGTGACTGGATGATCCGTGCAATCTTTCCCTGACCGATAGCCCATTCGCACCACTGGTCCCAGCCCCCTGAGGGGACAAACGTCGGATCGTAGACTGCCGTCCGGTGTCGGTCCTCGAAATCGTCGTCATCGTCCCTATTATCATCGTTGAGATGCAAGTCCATGGTATCGACAGGAAGACAACCCCGTCGGTTGGTTTGCGTGCTCCGCCCCCCCCGTGTGATCGCGAGCAGGGTCTTATCCTTGAAGCGTGAGGAAATGAGGTCCGCTATTCCCATGCAGCGACAGTTCGGGAAAAATGGGTATAAAGAAAAGTCAGATGAAAACCCCTTCCGAATATTCTGCCGGAATATACTTCTCGGTGTCCTGCAGCATCACGTATGCATAACTCGCAACATCAACCTGGTCATCGTGCGGGGCGTTCGGG
>NZ_PIZH01000339.1 GCF_002835825.1 Methanoregula sp.
TGCCTGCGCCTGCCTTCCTGTCCCGTTTTTTCCGGCATTCATGGGGTAATGGAAACGAGTCCCGGGGCGCGTGCAACCGGGATTGTCTTGCTCAGCAGGGATTCGCGTTTCAGGGCAAGGATCTCGTTCTTCGGGTTCTTGTCGATGGCTCGCTGGACAATGTTCAGGGCCGTGTGGTACTTATGTTTCTGCTCAAAGAGCCGTACAACGTCCATCCAGAGCGAGATGTTCTGCGGTTCGATATCGAGGGCGCGGGAAAACGCAGCCAGCGCATCCCGGTCCCGGTTCAGCCGGGAGAGGACCCGCCCTTTCGCGCCAAGAGCGTACCCGCTCCTCCTGTCGATCTCAATGGCATGTTCGAGCGTTTTCAACGCATCCTCGTTTCTGGAGAGTTCGTGCAGGATCATCCCCTTCTCTACAAGGACGGCATGGTTGCCGGGATGCCGGGCAAGCGCTGAGTCGATGACATCGAGTGCCTCTTCTTGCCGGGAGATGCTGCAGAGGACCCGGCATTTTTTGCAGACCGCGTATTCGTTTGCCGGATCGATATGGAGGGCGGTGTCGATTGCATCGATCGCGTCTTCCGGGCGCCCCAGTTTCTGCAGGACATCTCCCTTCTCAACCCAGACAAGCGTGTCCTGCGGATTGTGTTCCAGGATCTCGATGAAATACTGGAGGGCCCCGGTATTTTTTCCCCGGGACTGGAGATGGAAGGCATGATCGTACAGGTTTTTGATCCCGGCCCGGGCCCGGTAACTCTGATCCGGCTGCCCGCCGGCCTTCGCTGTTGCAGGCTCCCGGGATACGGGTTTTTCGGCAGTGGTTACGGCCACAGGCTGCGGTGCTGCAACCGCATCGGCACGGCACCGGAACGTGAAGAGAGCGATCTCGATGTTGGAGACAAGGTCGTTAGCGGAGAACGGCTTGATGATGTACCCGCAGGTGTTGGGAGTCTTTGCACGGGCGAGCAGGTTATCGTCATAGTTTCCGGTCACGAAAATGATGGGGACCGACATACGCTTGCTCAGTACGCGTGCAACCGTGATACCGTCCGTGTCCCCCGAGAGGCCGATATCCATCAGAACGAGGCTGCACCCGCTCTCCGGGATCTTTTCCAGAGCCACCTCCCCGGATGCGGCACACCCTGCGATATCGTATCCCTTAAGGGTGAGGATCTGCTGGATCAGGTGCGTGATGATCTCATCGTCCTCGACAATGAAGATGCGCTTTGCCACATTTCACCATCCGGATGTCCTGTTGTATTCCATGGAAGATCTGCCTTTAAAATACGGCATCCCCGGTCTCTTTGGTCTGGATCCGGATCGCTTCCTCAAGGGGGAGGACAAAGATCTTGCCATCACCTACATGACCTGTGCAGGCACTTTCGCAGATCGCGTCCACGATTGTCTGGACCTCATCGTCCCTGACAACGAGTTCCACCTTACTCTTTGCCATAAAATCATAGAGGTGCAGGTTCTCGTTGTGGCTGTGCGGGTCGATCTCGTTCTCGGTGCCCCGGTACCAGATATCGGAATGTGTCATGGACCTGTGTCCCATTGCTGCAAGCAGTTTCCTGACATCGTTCAGCCGTTCGGGTCTGACAAGAGCCTCGATCTTTTTCATACTGATCTCTATTCCATAGAAATGAAATATAGTTTTCTTATAGAAAATATATAGATGAGGCGTGCAGGCATATCCTGACCTGCCTTTCCGATGGTATCTAAAACCGTTTTTTGGCAGAATAGGCCGTTACCGGAAACATTCACCCTGCCGGGCTTTGTGTTCCCGGTAGTGGATGTTTGCGAAAATGAGGACCATGGGCCGGGTGTCGTTCAGGATACTTTTCCGGTGCCCAAATCGCGGGCTCTCTTTGCAGCCACCCATTCCTGGTGGGCAGAATAGTCATCAGGGTGCATGGCTTCCGGTTCAGCAGAGTCCTGGAATGCCCTCATACAGTCAAAGGACTGGTAGGAATTGTTCTTTTTTACCGTTTTCATGGTCGTCCTCCTCACTTGTCACGGATTAGATCGAGATCGCATGACCTGACCACCCGGTACACTTTCCCGTTTGCGGCCTGGTGTATCTCCGACAGGGACGGGCCTGCCGGAACAGGAATCCCGTTGGTGTTCATCGCGTTCCCGGCGATGCGGCAGGCACTCCCGTGACCTGCCCCGCAGTTCTGGACAAAGATCGTGTCGATCCAGGAGATAATCGCGTCGCGGACCTGCCGGAACCGTGCAAGGCACTCTTCAGGTGTCCCGGTACATTCCGTAGGATCGATGAATCCCGCATGGATGCGGTCGTGGACTCCGGGAAAGAACGGGCAGGCCTGTTTCGCGCGGTCGCAGACCGTGACGA
>NZ_PIZH01000340.1 GCF_002835825.1 Methanoregula sp.
GCGACGTTCCAGATACCGAAGTAGCTGACCGTTATCGGAGATTTGTAGTCAATGAAAGTGCACTGAAGGTTTTTTGGATCCTCGATTTCCTTTCAAATCGCGCAGGGGAGGGCCGAAATTTCAGATTCCTTTTTTTACCCAGCCGGCGATTCGAGCCGGTTACGATAGAGCAGAGTATAGTTGGTTTCTGCGTTATAATTCGTTTTCCAATTTTCCCGTGCGCCCTGCCGGAGATCCGCACCCCGGGCGGTGCTTTCGCAAATTGCACTGATCCCATCTGCGATCTGCAATGGCGTTGGATCCGGGGGCAGTAGATGGCCGCAGGTCTCGTTCACGATCTCCGGTACTCCCCCGACCGCGGTAGCGATGACCGGTATCCCGCAGCTCTCTGCTTCCATAATCGAAACGGGGACGCCTTCTGAGGAACTTGTGCTTATCAGGAGATCTACCGGATGCGTTTTGTAAAACTCATAAACCGAAGGGACATACCCGGTGAAGCGGACATCCAGATTTGCCGGAGCATTCTTTTTTGTATATGCTTCGAGCTCGGCCCTGCTGTCTCCACCCCCGATATGCGTCCAGGAGATCCTCCTGTTGCCTGCCTTTTTTGCGTATGCGATGATGCCGTCGGCCATCAGTCGGATCCTCTTCACCGGGACGATGTAGGCGCAGGATACAATATTGAGGGATCCATCCACTGACGCGGAAGCAGAAAAACCTGGGTCCTCGACTCCCATGTGGGCATAGAACATCCTGTCTGCATATGCCGGGTAGAGTTCCGCAAGGTAGTCTCTCGCCAGCTTTGATACCGTATAGAGTTCTCTAAGGCAGCTGAACGTCGGCGCACGGAAGGGAATATACGGGGGAGTGTTCTGCTCCTCGTAGATATCGTATCCATTGGCCCGGGAGACGATCTGCATTGTCGGGTATCTCTTCTTTACCAGGGCAAGACCGAGCGTTATCTCGTTGCACCAGAACGTGTAGAAGATCGTCCTGCTGGTATCGATCCTCTGTGATTCGATATATTCACACAGCCATTCTTCGAGAAGGCACGCCGCGGCAAGGACCCATGCGGTTTTTAAGAAAGCCAGAGGATTCAGAACTCGTTTCCAATTTTTTATCAGATCCTGGTAGAACTCCTTTCGGATCACAGCTTTGAGAATGTACCTGAGCATGAAGAGCATGTCCGATTTAAACCGTGCAAACCTTGTTGCGAATTCTTCTTCCACAATGATTTCCGAAAATGTAGTATTGCGCGTCCCCACGTTGCGGGATGGAACAGCGATGATCCGGGAGAATAGATGGATTCCGCGGCGCAGTTCCGGGTCGAGGAATGTATCCTCAGCGGCAACGGAGTATGGGTAGGAGGCGGAGAAGAGGACGAGCGTCTTTTCTGTCATTCTGGGGAATCCTGCGCAACCGGTCACGCCGGAGTGTCAGTATAGATTCTCTGTTCAAGGGTCATAAAACACCGCCATGACAGGACCGGGATTCTTGTTTTCTTAAGAAAACATTCCTTGTTCGTACATGGTATTGCGTGATATACAGGTATCCCGTCATGAAGAATCAGGATACTCCGGCCTGATTTCGTGCAGCATCGAGCATATCACGTAGTGAAGTGGATAACGGAATCGCGGCTTTCCACCCGGTTGCCGCGGAAATCCGGCGGTTATCCGACCGCTGGCAGGGGACCGGTACTGGTACCGGCTCTTCCTTAAGACGGATGGAATACGTTTCCCCCGTGATCTCTTCGAGAATGCGGATAACGTCGGCAATGGACTTTGGCTCACCGGAGCCGAGATTGAAGGTATTTCCAGCGCAGACCCTGTCGAATTCCGGGTGCGAGAGGATCGACCAGTAGCCCTGCACAACATCGCGGACATCGATGAAGTCACGAATTGAACCTGTCTCCAGCAGGTCAAGGACATCACGCTTTCCCTGCTCGATCTCGACAACCTGCCGGATGATTTTCCCGCAGACAAACAAGTCTGGCTGGCCCGGGCCGACCAGATTGAACGGCCGTGGAATGGCAATCCGGCCTTTCCCTGCATCCATATACTGCCTGCACAGCGCCTCTTGGCCGGCCTTGCTGATACCATAATCCGAAACGGGTTGCAGCGGGCAGGATTCCTGAATGGGTGTGGTCCCCGCGTATCCGTACACTGCCGAGGAGCTGACGACAACGACCGGGCAGGAGGGAGCGCTGCCGAGGGCCGCATCAAGAAGGTTTTTAGTTCCCTTAATGTTTGCGGCCGGGAACAGGGGCAATGTTCCGCGGGTCAGCCCTGCGATGTGTAGTACGTCCTCGGACTGAGCGTATGAAACTGAGGGAAGGAGTGGAACACGGG
>NZ_PIZH01000341.1 GCF_002835825.1 Methanoregula sp.
ATTGCGGGTCGTCCTGGGGGATCGCGGCAAGGGACCGGATCAGCCGCTGGGTCTCTGCCGGTGTCCCGGTGGTATTTACCTCATAGACCATTGTCCGGTCGAGGAGATCCCGCAGGTACTGTGTCCGGAGTGCCGTCTTGTAGGGTGAACAGTCAAGGTGATGGGGGTTGAAGAACCGGTTAGCCGTGAAAAGATCGAGCGCTGTATCGGGATTGAGGGACTGTACGGTATTCCGGTCAGACGGGTCGCGCTTGAGAACGATCACCGTCTTCAGCGTTGTCATGGGGAGAAGACGCCCCTTCCCGATTACCCAGCGGATATCAGCAACCGCACGCCCGTCCCTGTCATATTCATCTGCCCGGACAAGCCCGCCGTACTCCTTCCAGACCGTCTCCAGGTCCTGCCGGATATAGAAGTTTTTCTCGGACCCGTAGGAGAGGATCTCGGGGCCGAAGACCCGGGAGAAGAACCAGTCGTCCGACACGATGCGCGTGCCGGGGTCCTTTAACAGGCCGTAGGTCTGCGTTGTCTTGCCGGCCCCGGAGGTTCCCGTGAGACAGAGGCCGCTGCCGGCAATGTCGACAAGCGCACCGTGGAGCGAGAAGATGGCATGCTCCTCTTCGAGAATATCCCCGGCCAGGCTTAACGCCAGCGACTTCACCCACCCGTAATACCCGACATTGAAGAGGAACAGGGTCCGGGTCTTGGGATCGTAAAAAACCGAATCGGGGGGAGAGCCCGGGTCAGGGAAGACAAAGATCCTCCCGTGCGACCGGATATTCTGGGACATGGAGTAAAAGTTCTCCTGCCACGTGTCTTTCAGGACAGGATCAGCGGAGAGCAGCTTGATGCAGCAGCCGTAGATCTCGGACTTGATCTCGTACCGTACCGAGGGCATGAACCGGGCAGCCAGCCGGTCTTTCTCTTCGGGAGTGATGAGCGTTACCTGATATGCCATGAGTATCCTGCCTCTTTGGATCGCGGTGATACAGTATCCGCTAACGTCGGTTAATAACCTCTTGGTGGATCAAGGAGGATCAGGGCGATTGTTTTTGTTGTTCCGGGGCAAATCTTTTGGAAGGACGGGTTATGGCAACAGGAAATTTCCAGGATTCTTTTCTCCATACTGCAGTCTTCTCTTCGGCTTTTCTCGAACCGGTCTACCCGGAACCGGCAGAGCCCCCGGAGGACGCAAAATGGGTGATTGTGCGAAAGAACGGGGTTTACCTGCACTCCGGCGAACCTCCTGTTCTCGTGTACACCCACAAAGAAAATCTACCGGATGTCCTGCACAGCCAGTACCTGGGACATCGTGAAGGCGTGGCCTGGTATGCCATGGAAGTAGCTGCAGACACGGTAATCCCCGGCTCCGTGTTTTACCCGGATACCCGCGACCTCTATTCCCTCCTTCCCGATAACGAGCTCGCGGTCGCAGCGCTTGCCGTGCGTATCATCGCGTTCGACCGGACAACCCGGTTCTGCGGGCAGTGCGGCAGCGAAATGCGGCAGTCAGGGGAAGAGCGCGCAAAAGTCTGCGCTGCCTGCGGACAGGTCACCTACCCCCGCATATCGCCTGCGATCATCGTTCTGATCCAAAAGGATGACCATATTCTTCTTGCCCGGTCTCCCCGGTTTCCTCCCGGATTCCACAGTGTCATCGCCGGTTTTGTCGCGCCGGGCGAGACCCTTGAGGAGGCTGTGCAAAGGGAGGTCCGCGAGGAGGTTGGCATTGAAGTCACAAACATCCGCTACCTGGGCAGCGAGCCCTGGCCATTCCCGGACTCCCTGATGATCGGGTTTGCTGCGGATTATGCCGGCGGGGAGATCGTGATCGACAACAATGAGATCGTAGCAGCGGGATGGTTTGACAGGGCACACCTCCCCGACATTCCCCGTAAGATGAGCATTGCCCGGGCGCTTATTGACTGGTGGCTTGCTGAGGGGCGAGGGGATTCCGGGCGGTAAGAAAATGTTCCGTTGAAATCCTTTGAAGTATTGATGGGGGCTGATGCCCCCATACCACCGATTATGATGAACGGCCGCTGAAGTCGAAGAACGCTTCGCGCTCTTCTCTCATCTCATGCCTTAGGGATTCGATGAGAGGATTTTTTCAAAAATCCTCTGCTTCATTCTTGCAGAATGAAGCACCCCGAAGGGAGACATCCGTGACCCGTGGTCAGGGAGGTCTGGAGAAAAAATCCGAAAATTTTTCGACTCGCCCCGCGGCGGCATCAATTTCTTTTTTATGAAAACACCTCTTTGTCAGAGTATCCCTTTCAGATAATACAGAGGTATCACCTGCAACCCCACACCCTCGAAGGGGGGCAGGGCTGGCGCAAGGG
>NZ_PIZH01000342.1 GCF_002835825.1 Methanoregula sp.
ATCCTCCAGGAACGGGGGGGACGGGGTCTCGACGCGGGATTCGGTGTGTCCATGCCCGGGAATTATATTCTCATGTATGAATCTCCGGCAGGTGAGAAACAACGGGAGATCCTGAAAAAAGCGGATGAGACGATCGCAGGGATTGCGGCAGCAGTCAGCCGATGCGAGAAACGGAGTCTTCCGTCATCTCTCATCAACCGCATGTTGTATTTCCTTGCATATCCTTATTTCCGGTCCCATGCCCGTGACGGTGACAAAAAATTCTCAGTTTCAGAGCAATGCACGGCCTGCGGGACCTGCGTTGCCGTCTGTCCCTCGAAAAATATCGAACTGGTGAATGACCGGCCGGTGTGGAAGCACCGCTGCGAACTCTGCTGCAGCTGCATCCATAACTGCCCGGCCCGGGCCATCCAGGCCGGGGCAAAAACCCCCTCACGGGGGAGGTACCGGAATCCGGAAATATCCGTTACCGACTTAAAACTCCAGAACGGTGGATCATCATGAAGACCATCATCTATTATTTTTCCGGCACCGGCAACTCACTTGCCGCTGCAAAGAAGATCGCCGCAGTCCTCGGTGACTGCGAGCTCGTGCCGATCGCATCGCTGAAAGATACTGCCGGAGACATTGTCACGGCAACCGATCGGATCGGGATCGTTGCCCCGGTCTATGACTTCGGCCTGCCAGCGATTGTTGCGGAATTTCTTGCGAGACTTGATCTCAGAACCGCCGGTTACACCTTCTGCGTCCTCACCATGGGAGGGATCGGGGCATCGGCCCTCCACCAGGCAAACGCGGTTGCTGAGAAGAAGAACGGCCGGCCCTTTGATGCAGCATGGGTTGTACGGATGGTCGGAAACTTCGTGCCGCTCTATTCCCCTGCGGAAGGTGCAAAGAAGGAGAAGACCCTTGCGGCAGCCGATAAGAAGATCCAGGACATTGCTGATGCGATCCAGATGGGTATCACGGTGCGCCCGCGAATCGCCCCGTTCTCATCGCTGCTGAAACGGCTGATGTACGAAGGGTTCATCCGCCAGATCCGGGAGATGGACCGGCAGTTTATCACTGACGAAAAATGCACGCACTGTGGTACCTGCTCGCGGGTCTGCCCGGTCAAAAACATCGTGATGGTGGAGGAGAAGCCACAGTGGCTGCACCATTGCGAGCTCTGCATGGCCTGCCTGAACCTCTGCCCGGCGCAGGCGATCCAGTGGACAGAGAAGACGAAGAACCGGGGCCGGTACCGGCACCCCGCGCTGAAGATCGCTGATATGAAAGCCCAGCGCGGGGAAGCGCCGGAAGAGTAACCCTGACAGAGGAAAGTACCATGACAGAAAAACCAGAAACCAAAAACGTATCGTCGCGCCAGAACATCCGGAAATGGATCCTGATCCTGTCGTTCATCCTGATCCCGGTAACGATCTTCTACATCTCACCCATCATTGTCATGATGGGCGCCGGGGAAGGTGTTGCATCGGGCAGCCTGCTGCTGTACATTGCACTCTTCCTCCTCTCGCTCGTTGTTGCCCGGCTCTGGTGCGGGTGGCTCTGCCCGATGGGAGCATGGCAGGAGATCTGTTCGCCGGTCATAAAGGGGACCGTGAAGGAAGGCTGGCGGAACTGGATCAAGTACGGCGTAACCATCCTCTGGCTGGGCATGATCGCGTTTACCTTTTCCCAAGCGGGGGGGATCCGTTCGGTGGACCCCTTCTACGGCACCGTGAACGGAATCTCGATCTCGTCAGTCCAGGTCCTGATGATGGTGGGCATGATCTTTGCCTTCATTTTCATCATCGCGTTTCTCACCGGAAAGCGCGGGACCTGCCATGTCTTCTGCCCGATTGCCGGTATCATGGTAGCAGGCCGGAAGATCCGGAACCTGTTCCACTGGCCGGCGCTGGGGCTCTCTGCTGACTCTTCCCTCTGCATTGACTGCAAAAAGTGCTCAAAGGAATGCCCCATGGGCCTTGACGTGAACGGCATGGTCCGGAAGGATGAAATGGAAAACGCCGACTGCATCCTCTGCGCAAGCTGTGCTGATGCCTGCCCGAAGGGAGCGATTAGGTACGGCTGGAGCAGGAAGTAACGGTGGAGCAGGACATGAACGGAATCGGCAGCGGGAAGAAGATCCTTGACGATCTCTCCGATCGGATCATCGCCCTCTCTTCGTTCCGCACCATCACCTTTTCCCTTGCCGGGCTTCTCATCACCGGCTTCCTTGTCAACGGGAGGCCGTTCGGTGTAGCGGAGTTGAAGTCAATTACCGGCGGCGTGGGCATCCTTGACATGGAAGTGTTTTACACGCCGGAACAGGCGTACACGTTCCTTGCA